>NZ_JASCXL010000086.1:0-39532 GCF_030010595.1 Streptomyces sp. CC224B
TGGCGGCGCTGCTGTCCCCGGCCCGCGCCGGGGCCACGCCGCCGCCCGCCCCGGCGCTTGAGGCGCCCGAGGGCACCGTGCTGCTGCCCAACCTCGACGACGACACCCGCCGCTGCCGGCTGCGCCCCGGTGACCTGGACCGCCTCGACATCGCCGTGGACCGGCGGCTCGCCGCCTGCCACGACGCCGCGGACGACGTCGTCAACGGCCGCGCCGACACCGCGGACCTCACACCGGTGCGGGTGCGTCCGACCCGGGCGGCCGGTGACACGGGCGGACGCCTCTCCGTACCGCCCGCCCAGCGCCCGTACGTACGGGTCTTCGTCGAGCGGGACGGGCGGTACGTGCCGCTCGGCGACCGGGGGCGGCTCACCGGGCGGGAGGTGCGGCAAGGGGTGCGGCTCGCCGTGGAGGGGCGCGACATCGTGCGGGACAAGGCACGCTGGGACGGCGCGGTGGACCTGACGCTGACGGTGACCGGGGCGGAACCCCGGCGCGCCACGCTCACCCTGCGCATGGCCCCCGTGCTGCTCCACCACGACCTCCAGCGCGCCCAGCACGTCTTCGCCGCCGCGCCGGGGCCCGGCGCCCCGGACAGCGGCCGGCCCGCGGAGGTGACCGTCCACACGCGGCCGCCCGGGCAGTGGCGGGCCTTCGCCGACTCGCTGCGCGCCGCGACCCGGGCCGCCGGGCTGCCCGACCGGCACCTGCGCTTCCAGGCCGGTACGGCGCGCTGGTGGCGGGACATCTGGCGGCAGGACGTCGTCGAGCCCGGCTACGTCACCAAGCCGCTCCCGGGCGGCGGGGAGCACACCCTGCGCGTCCTGCTGCGCTCCCCCAACTACTGGAAGGCGGAGGACGGCACGCGCGAGAGCCTGCGCCGCTCGGGACGGCTGCTCTTCCGCGACCTGCGCGGCCCGGGCGTCGGCGTCGTCCAGCAGTACACGACCCGGCGCGGCCCCGGAGTCGACGAACTCCTCAACTTCACCGGCAACATCGAGTCGCTGCCGCCCTACCCGGGCCACCCGGACGGCCGGATCGTCTACGGCGCGACCGAGCGGCGCCACCCCGACCCGTCATTCACGCGCCTGCTGCGCGCCCAGGGGCGGCAGGAACCGGTCGTCCTCGACACGTCCTGGCTGCTCGCCGGGCACGCCGACGAGACCGTGCACGTGGTGCGCGCGGACAACGCCCGCGGCTGGACGCTCGCCGTCTCCGACCCGCGCCTCGCCCTCGGCCTGCTGCGCGAGGCGCGCCGCGCGGGCGCGGGCGGGCAGCGGCTGTTCGCGGACACCGTCGCCCCGGACAAGCCGACCGTCGACGAGGTGCTGCGGCACGAGGCGGCCGAGGGCGACAACGCCGACGCGGCCCGGCACATCGACGGCCAACTCGCCGTCCTGCTGCGCGAGACCGGGCTGCGGGCGGACGAACTCGTCCGCCTGCCCGTCCTGTACGGGCGCGTCGAGGCCGGGGCGGGCGGCTCGCGCCGCCACATCGCCTTCTCCCCCGCGCTCGCCAACGGCCTGTCCCTGACCGCCCGCGACTACGCGGCCCCGGTCCCGCACGGGCCCCGTGTCGCCGGGCGCGACCTGTTCCGGGAGGCGGCCGAGCGGGCCCTGGCGGCGGGCGGCGTACGGGTGCGCTGGGTGGAGAACTTCTCCTGGGCGCACCTGAGCCTGGGCGAGGTGCACTGCGCGACCAACGCGCTGCGCGAGACCGGCCGCGGCACCCGGTAGCACCCTCACGGACCGGCCGCCGCCCGGTGGGGAACCGCGGGCCTATAGGGCACCGCGGCCCGGGTGCCAAGCGATCGGCCGATTCGTCATGCTGTCGCGTGACGCGGCCGACCCGGGCGGCCGCGTCCCGGAACAATGGAGTCCATGTCTGACGACTGGAAGCGGCAGATCGACGCGCTCCACAGCGAACTGGTACGCCGCGACGACCCGGCCGAGTGGGTCGGCGAGGCCGACGCCCTGGACGCCTCGTACCGGTATCCGCACCTCGCCGTGCGCGGCCCGGTGTTCGGGCTCGCCGCCCGCGAGGCCGGGGAGGGGACGCAGTGGCGGCTGCTCAACGACGTCGTGGACGGCACCCCGCAGCAGGCCCGGGACGGCCTCAACTCCCTGCTGTGGTTCAAGGCCAAGGACGAGGTGGAGACGCGCGCCGAACGCCGGGCGCTCCTCGCGGCCGTGGCGCGCCTGGAGCGCGAGCGGATCAACGAGGTCACCGTGCTCGGCACGCACTACCGCGTCGTCCGGGGCGAGGAGTTCGCGCGCACCGGGCGGGACGGTCTCGAACCACCCCGCCCCACCGATCCGGAACCACTCGTTCCGTCGTGGGACGAGCGGTCGACGACGGCCTCGCACGACGCGGGCTTCGTCCTCGCCCCGGGCCAGGACGGCGGCGTCATGGCGGGCGCGCTGCGGCTCGCGCTGCGCGACTTCGCCTACGTGGCCGACGACTACCCGCCGGAGGCGGAGGAGGAGGCGCGGCGGGCCCTGCGGGAGTACCCCGACGTGGTCCTGCTGCCGGTGAGCTTCGGGGTCGCGGAGCGGCGCGGCGAGCAGTGGCGGCCGCGCGGCGCCCTGATGCCGACCCCGCACGACGCGCGCCGCCTGCTCGTCCACGGCCTGACGGAGTTCTGGCCGCTGCTGTACGAGCTCGACGAGGCCAGGCGGGCGGCGTTCGCCCGCGCCGCGGAACGGTTCAAGGCGGCGGGCCGCGCCAACGAGGCCGTCGTGGGCAAGCAGTGCTTCCGCATCTGCCGCGTGGAGCGCATGGTCCGCGTCGGCCCGGGCGGCCCGGAGCCCGCGCGCCCCTCGGACATCGAGACGACGGAGCCGATGAGGCTCCATCCGCGGATGGACGAGGACGGGGTGGTGCACTTCGGCGAGTGAGCGGCGCGGGGCCGCCCTTGCGGGCTTGGGGGGGGGCGAGACCCTGCTCCGGAGACCCTGCCGCGGGTCTCGTGGTGTCGGCCTGACGAGCGTGCCCTGTGGGGCGCGCGCCCCGGCACTCGCGGGCAGGCGTGCGCGGGCAGGCGTGCGCGATGCCCTCGCGTGGCGCCCCGCTCGGGGTGCGCTCTCGGCGCGCTCGAGGGCGGGCCGGGGCGCCGGGGCCTCCAGGGGGCGCGGGGGCGGCCGTCCCGTCCGGCCGACCGGACACCGCTGCTCAGGGCGGTGCCGGGGAGCTCCGGGGGTGACCGGCCACGGGTCCGGGCAGGATCCGTCCACGGCGGCCGGCACCGGTCCGCTTGCGGTGGCCGCCCCGGTTCTGGTTGCGTCACGCGCGGACGTCCGACCGAACCGCGGCCAGACCGCCTCCCGCCTCGACGGAGTGTTGATGACCATCGAACCGAAGACGACCGCCCGGACCGGCGACACCGCCGCCACCACGGCCCTGTGGCTGCGGCGCCCGCAGCGGCGGCCGGGCGCCCGCACCACGCTGGTGTGCCTGCCGCACGCGGGCGGCACCGCCTCCTTCTTCGTGCCCTGGGCCGCGTTCGTGCCGCTGGACGTGGAGCTGGTCGCCGTGCAGTACCCGGGCCGCCAGGACCGGCTCGGCGAGAGGCCCTTCACCTCGATGTCCGAGCTGGCCGACGCCGTCGCCGACGTCCTGCGCGCCGGGATACCCGCCGACCGCGAGCTGGTCCTCTTCGGGCACAGCATGGGCGGCGCGCTCGCCCTGGAGACCGCGCTGCGCCTGGAGGCGGACCCGGGACCGGCGCCCCGGCACCTGTACGTCTCCGGGCACGAGGGCCCGCGCCGCAAGCGCCGCGGGTCCGTCCACCAGCTGCCCGAGGAGCAGCTGGTCGCGAAGGTCAAGGAGCTCGGTGGCACCGACCCCCGGCTGCTCGACGACCCGGACGTCCGCGAGATGGTGCTGCCCGCGATCCGCGCCGACTACCGCCTCATCGAGACGTACCGCCCGGACCTGGAGGCCCGGCTGCGCTGCCCCCTCGCGGTGTTCAGCGGCGACCAGGACCCCGACGTGGGCCCCGAGGACATCGAGGCGTGGCGCGAGGTGTCCACCCGCACGGACGCCTTCTTCTCCCGGGTGCTGCCCGGCGACCACTTCTACCTGGCGCAGCACGCCGAGCGCATCGTCGCCGAGATGTTCGGCCGGACCGGCCGGGCCTGAGCCGCGGCCGGCCCGGCCGGGTCCGTCTCCGCACCGGAGGTGCCCGCGGTTCAGACCCCGGCGCGCTCGGGTTCCCGCGCGGCCGCCGCGGGGGCCTTCGCCGGTGCCGTCGTACGCGGCCCGTGCGCGGCCTTCAGACCCAGCAGGGCGACCGCCACGACCAGGACGAACGCCGCCCCGGCGATGGCGAAGCTCAGGGTGAACTGACTCTCCGCGGGCAGCGCGGGCAGCCCCGCCGGGAGCTCGATGGTCTTCGACGCGAGCAGCGAGGTGATCATCGCGCTCGCCACGGCGCTGCCCACCGAGCGGGAGATGGAGTTGATGCCGTTGGCGATGCCGGTCTGGTGCGCCGGGACGCTCGCGACGATGAGCGCGGGCATGGAGGCGTAGCCGAAGCTGATGGCGAGGCCGACGACCATGCCCGCCCCGATCACCGAGGCGCTGCTGCCGTGCGCCAGGGTCAGCCCGGCGAAGCCGAGCACGCCGAAGGCCGCGCCGAGGGCCAGCGTGAGCCGCGCCCCGATCCGGCGCACCAGGACGCCGCCGAACTGTGCGGCCACGAGGGAGACCAGCGTGGTCGGCAGCAGGTACACCACGGAGGCGCCGAGGACGGAGGCGCCGAAGCCGTAGCCGGCCACGTTCTCGGGCATCTGCACCAGGTACGACACGCCGATGAACTGGGCGAACATGGCGAAGCCGAGCAGCAGGCCGGCGAGGTTGGTGAAGAGCACCGGGCGGTGCGTGAACATCTTCATGTCCACCATCGGCTCCTTGACCCGGCTCTCGGTGAACGCCCACACGCCCGCCATCACGACTGCGGCGGCGAAGGAGCCGAGCGTACGGCCCGACGTCCAGCCCCACTCGTGGCCCTGCGAGATCGGCAGGAGCAGCAGGACGAGCAGCAGCGCCAGCGTCAGCGCGCCCAGCCAGTCGGTCCTGCCGCCGGTCTTGGAGCGGGAGGCGGGCACGACGAGGAGCACGCCGACGAGCGCCACCACGGCGAGGACGACCGCGAGCCAGAAGACGCGGTGGTAGTCGGGGTCGTCCCCCTGGGTGAGGAGCCCGGCGCCGACCAGGGCGAGGCCGCTGCCGAACGCGAGGGTGCCGCTGACCAGGGCCATCGCCCCGTGCAGCCGCTCCGGGCGGACCTCCTCGCGCAGCACGGACAGGGCCAGCGGGAAGATCGCGGTCGCCGCTCCCTGCAGCACGCGGCCGACGACGAGCCAGGTCAGGGACGTCGTGGTGGCGGCGAGCACCGAGCCCGCGATCATCACGAGGAGGACGCCGACGAGCGTGGGCTTCTTGCCGTGCTGGTCGCCGAAGCGGCCGAGGAGCGGCGTGAAGACGGCGGCGGACAGCAGCGTGGCCGTGGTCACCCAGCTCACGGCGGCCGTGGTGGCGTCGAGATCGCTCTGGATGATCGACAGGATCGGCACGACCAGCGTCTGCATCATCGAGACGACCATGGCGGCGAGCCCGAGCACCAGGACGACCGCGGTCTGCCCTGAACGCCGTGGGTGCGCCGTGTGCTGTGCGTGGGACACGGAGACTCTTTCCAACTGCTCGCACCCTCCGCCCCCGAGTACTACGCGTACGTACGGGGACGACGAGGCCTGCGAGGCCTTGAGAACATCGAACCTTGAGAACCTGGAACCTTGAGGTTCTCAAGCAAGCTCCCCACTGTAGGGAACATTAATTGAGATGGTCAAGTTTCAAGGCGTAAGGTGGCTCCATGCCAGAAACCTCGCGCACGGACACCGGCCGGCTGATGGAGATGCTCGCGGTGTCGCTCGGCGCCTACTACGGCGACTTCACGGCCGCGTCCGCCCGGGAGAACCTCACCGCCAGCCAGGGCAAGACGCTGAGCGTGCTGCGCCGCGGCCCCGCCGCCATGCGCGTGCTCGCCGAGCTGCTGGCCTGCGACGCCTCGAACATGACGGGCATCGTCGACCGGCTGGAGAAGCGCGGGATGGTCCGCCGCGAGCCGAGCCCCGGCGACCGGCGCGTCAAGAACGTCGTCCTCACCACCGAGGGTGAGCGCGCCGTCGACCGAATCCGCGCCAACATGCGCACCACGCGGGAGGGACTCGAGACCCTCGACGAGCAGGAGCAGGCAACCCTGCACGACCTGCTGCACCGCGTCTTCACCACCCACCCCGCCACGTCACGCCAGGCCCCGCCACAGGACTGACCGCTCGGGTCACGGCACGTCGCGTGAGCCGGCCCGCCTGCACAGCCCGTAACCGCCTCACCCCGCGAACACCGTCCCCGCAAGCCCCTCCCCCGCGTCCGGCACCACGAGGACCGACCCGGACATCGGGTGCGGGCGGTGGTGGCCGACGCGGGCCGTGGTGATGTAGAGGTCGCGCAGGCCGGGGCCGCCGAAGGCGCAGGACGTGGGGCGGGGTACCGGGAGCCGCAGGACGCGGTCCAGGGTGCCGTCGGGGGTGTAGCGGCGGACCTGGCCGCCGTCCCACAGGGCCACCCACACGCAGCCCGCCGCGTCGACGGTCAGGCCGTCGGGGAAGCCCGCGCCCTCCTCGACCACGGCGAACGGGCGGCGCGGGCCGGGTCGCCGTCCCTCCATGCGGCAGACGTCCACGCGCCGCGTGGGGGTGTCGACGTAGTACACGAGCGTCCCGTCGGGGCTCCAGCCGATGCCGTTGCTGACGGCCACGGCCGGGAACAGCCCGGTCGTGGTGCCGTCGGGCGCCACGCGCACGAGGTGGCCGCCGCCGGGGGCCTCGTCGTAGCGCATGGTGCCCGCCCACAGGGAGCCGTCGGGGGCGACGGCCGCGTCGTTGCCGCGGCGGCCGGGTACGGGGTCGCGGACGAGCCAGGAGAACGCGCCGTCCGGCGCGTAGAGCCCGACGCCGTCGCGGAGGTTCACCACCAGGCCGCCGCCCGCGCGGGGCTTCGCCGCGCCGACGTGCTGCTCGGTGGCGAGGACCGCCCGGCGGCCGGTTCCGGGGTCGTACGTGTGGACCCGCGCGCCTAGGACGTCCACCCAGATCAGCCGTCCCGCCGCCGCGTCCCAGGTGGGGCCCTCGCCCAGCTCCGCGTGCGCGTGGACGGCGACCTCGGCCGCGGCGCGCGTCACCGCGGGCCCCGGTGGCCGAGCCGCGCGGACAGGTCGCCCGCGCCCTTCACGGCCAGCTCCGACAGCTCCGTCTCGCGCTCCTCGCTCCAGCGGATCATCGGCACGGAGATGGAGAGCGCGGCCACGACGCGCCCCGCGCTGTCGCGCACCGGGGCGGCCACGCAGCTCACGTCCGGGTTGGACTCGCGGTGCTCGGCGGCGACGCCGCGCCCCCGGATCGCGGCCAGCTCGGCGCGCAGGGCGTCCGGGTCGGTGATGCTGTCGGGCGTCATGGCCGCGAGGTCGCGGTGCGCGACGCGGGCGTCGAGCTCCGGCGCGGGCAGTGAGGCGAGGAGCATCTTGCCGACCGCCGTGCAGTGCGCGGGCAGCCGGCGGCCCGCGGCGGAGACCATGCGCACGGCGTGCGTGGAGTCGACCTTCGCGATGTAGATGACGTCGGTGTCCTCCAGGATCGCCACGTGGACCGTCTCGTCGCACGTCTCGGCGATCTCCCGGGCCACGCGCTGCCCCTCCGCGGCGAGGTCGAGCTGTTCGGCGTAACGGCTGCCGAGCTGGTAGGGGCGCACACCGAGGCGGTAGCGCCCGGGCTGCTCGGGGACGGGGGCCAGGTAGGAGCGCGCCGCGAGCGTCGTGAGCAGCTCGTGCACGGTCGTGCGCGGCAGTTGGAGCTTGCGCGTGACCTCCGGCGCGGACAGGGTGCCGTCGCCGTCCAGGAACAGTTCCAGTATGTCGAAAGCCCTGGTCACCGCGGGGACAAGGCGCCCCATTCCGTCCACCCACCCTCTTGTTCGGCACTTCGGCCATTGGCCGGTATGACGAACACAGGCTATGCACAACGGCGTTGGTCAGGCAATGGTCCCCCCGGGCTGCCTTCCTGCGCGACCCATTGACACCCGCGAGAGAGGCCCCTTACGGTCACGCCACCATTTCGAACGCATGCCGAAATATCGAACGGGACGGGGCAACTGCCGTGCGCATCACGGGAATCAGCACTCACGTCGTCGGGACCCCCTGGCGCAACCTCACCTACGTCCTCGTCCACACCGACGAGGGTCTGACGGGGGTCGGCGAGACCCGCATGCTGGGCCACACCGACGCCCTGCTCGGCTACCTCCGCGAGGCCGAGGCCAACCACATCGCCGGGTCCGACCCGTTCGCGGTGGAGGACCTGGTCCGCCGGATGAAGTACGGCGACTACGGCCGGGCCGGGGAGATCGTGATGTCCGGCGTCGCCGTCGTCGAAACGGCCTGCTGGGACATCAAGGGCAAGGCCCTCGGCGTACCGGTGTGGCAGCTCCTCGGCGGCAAGGTGACCGACCGGGTCAAGGCGTACGCGAACGGCTGGTACACCACCGAGCGCACCCCGGAGGCGTACCACAAGGCCGCTCAGGAGGTGATGGCCCGCGGCTACCGCGCCCTGAAGATCGACCCGTTCGGGACCGGGCACTTCGAGCTGGACGCCGAGCGGAGCCGGTACGCGGTGTCCCTCATCGAGGCGGTGCGCGACGCGATCGGGCCGGACGCCGAGCTGATGCTGGAGATGCACGGCCGGTTCTCGCCGGCCACGGCGGTGCGCCTGGCGCGGGAACTCGCGCCGTTCCGGCCCGCCTGGCTGGAGGAGCCGGTGCCCCCGGAGAACCTCAAGGCGCTGGCCAAGGTCGCGGGGAAGGTGGGCATGCCGATCGCCACGGGCGAGCGCATCCACGACCGGATCGAGTTCCGCGAGCTCTTCGAGTCGCAGGCCGCCGACATCATCCAGCCCGACCTCGGGCACATCGGCGGCATCCTGGAGACCCGCAAGCTGGCCGCCACCGCCGAGACGCACTACACGCTGGTCGCCCCGCACAACGTGGGCGGCTCGGTGCTCACCGCCGCCTCGCTGCAACTCGCCGCCTGCACACCGAACTTCAAGATCCTGGAGCACTTCAACGACTTCGCGGACGCGGAGATCAAGAAGGTGGTCAAGGGCGCCCCGGCCGTCGACCCGGAGACCGGCTGCTTCGAGATCTCCCACGCCCCGGGCCTCGGCGTCGAGCTCGACGTGGACGCGGCGGCCGAGTTCCCGCAGCAGCGAGCGCGGTTCGACCTGTGGGCCGAGGGCTGGGAGAAGAGGGCGCCGAAGTGAACGGGCCGCCCCTGGACACACCCGGCACCACCAGCCGCGCCGTCGTCGTCGACCGGCCCGGTCACCACCGTCTCGTACGACGCGAGGTGCCGGTGCCGGGCCCGGGCGAGGTCCTCGTCCGCGTCGCCGCCGCCGGGATCTGCCTGAGCGACCGCGAGGTGTACGACGGCCGCCGCGACGCAGCGTACGTGCGCTACCCGGTCGTCCCCGGCCACGAGTGGGCCGGCACCGTCGTGGCCGTCGGCGACGGCGTCGACGCGGCGCTCGTCGGGCGCAAGGCCGTCGCCGAGGGCTTCCGGGCCTGCGGCACCTGCGAGCGCTGCCGGTGCGGTGAGACCAGCCTGTGCGCCGGCGGCTACGCGGAGACCGGGTTCACCGAGCCGGGCGCGTTCGCCGACCACCTCACCGTGCCCGCCCGGCTGCTGCACCCCCTCGCCGACGACGCCGACCTGCGTGCCGCGGCCCTCCTGGAGCCCGCCGCCGTCGTCGCGGCCGCCGCGCGGATGGCCCGGCCCCGTCCCGGCGAACGCGTCGCCGTGGTCGGCGCGGGCACCCTCGGGATGCTCGCCGTGCAGTTGCTCGCCGCGTCGTCGCCCGCCGAACTGGCGGTCGTCGACCCCCGCGCGGCCCGCGGCGAGCAGGCGCTGGCCTTCGGCGCCACCGCCGCGCTGACCCCGGCGGAGGCCGCGTCCGCCAACGGCCGCTTCGACCTGGTCGTGGAGACCGCGGGCGCGCCGTCCACGGCGGCCTCGTCCTGTCTCCTCGCGCGCCGCGGCGGCCGGGTGGTGCTCACCGGGATGTTCGCGCCGGGCGCCACCGGCATCGACCCGGTGCACCTGTCGCTGAGCCAACTGGAGCTCCGCAGCGTCTTCGGCGCGTCCTCCGCGGCCTGGACCGACGCCGTGCGCGCGTTCGGCACCGGGCTGCTCGACCCGGGCGCCCTGGTCACGCACGAGTTCCCGCTGGAGGAGTTCGGCGCGGCCGTCGCCCTCGTCGGCGGCGGCGCCCCCGGGACCGGGAAGGTGCTGCTGCGCCCTTAGGGTCCGCGGGGCCGGGCGACGGTACGGCTGCCTCCGCGACGGAACGGCGGCAACGACCGGACCGGCGGAACCGACCGAGCCGACGGGACGGACGGGACCAACCGAACCGACGGGACCGACCGGACCGACCGGACCGACCGGACCGACGGGACCGACGGGACCGACGGGACCGACGGAACCAACCGAAGCGACGGCACCGACGGCACCCGTACCGGACCGCCCCGGCAGCCCCTCACCACCGTGCGCCCCAGCTCAGCGCTTCCGTGCACCCACCACCTCGTACGACGTCCGACATACCGAACACTGGAGCCCGCGTGCCCCCCTCACCCACCCCGCCCGTCCCGCCCTTCCCCTCCGCCGTGCTCCCGCCGAAGGCGCCCCGCCGCCCCGGCGTGGACGCCCTCGCCCGCGTCGGCCACGCCGTCCCGGTGCCCGACCCCGCCGACGCCTCCCCGTACGCGTTCCCCGACGGCGGCACCTGGCGTACCGAGGTGCCGTCCGTGGAGGGGCCCGAGGCCCTGGCCGTCGTCCTCAAGGAGAGCGCGCGCCTCGACGTGCCCGTGCACCGCGTCAGCCAGGGCAGCGGCGTGTGGATGCTCACCGACGCCGAGATCACCGAGATGGTGGATGCCTGCGCCGCCCGGGACATCGAGCTGTGCCTGTTCACCGGGCCGCGCGGCACCTGGGACACCGGCGCCTCCACCCGGACCGACTCCGGCGGCGCGGGGCTGCGCGCCCGCGGCCACGACGCGCTCGCCGGGTGCGTCGAGGACGCCCTGCGCGCCACCGAACTGGGCGTGCGCTGCCTGCTCGTCGCCGACGAGGGCGTGCTGTGGACGCTGCACCGGCTGCGCGCGGCGGGCCTGCTGCCCGCGGACACCACCGTCAAGGTGTCCGCCCTGACGGGCCCGGTGAACCCGGCCTCGTTCGCGGTGTACGAGCGGCTCGGCGCCGACTCCCTGAACGTGCCGTCCGACCTGACGCTCGACCACCTCACCGAGATCCGCCGGGTGAGCCGGGCGCCGCTGGACATGTACGTCGAGGCGCCCGACGACCTCGGCGGCTACGTGCGCATGTACGAGGTCGCCGAGCTGATCCGGCGCGGCGCCCCGCTGTACGTGAAGTTCGGCCTGAGCAGGTCGCCCGGGATCTACCCCTACGGCGCCCACCTGCGCGAGCACACCCTCGCCACCGCCCGCGAGCGGGTGCGGCGCGGGCGGCTCGTCCTCGACCTGCTGGCCCGGCACGGCGCGGACGGCGGCCTGTCGCCGCTCGGCTCGCGGCTCCCGGGCGGCCTGGAGCGATTCCCCGTACCGGAAGGGAGCTGACCCATGCGCATCCGCACACCGGCCGCCGCCCTGCTCGCCGCCGGGCTGCTCGCCGCGTCGCTGACCGCCTGCGGGCAGGAGGCCAGGGGCGGCAGCCGCTACGAGCCGGACACCGGCAAGGGCGCCACCATCGGCCTCGCCATGCCCACCAAGGCCTCCGAGCGGTGGATAGCCGACGGCGAGAACATGGCCGAGCAGTTCGAGAAGGCCGGCTACAAGACCGACCTCCAGTACGGCGACGACAAGGTCGAGAACCAGATCGCCCAGCTCGAGAACATGATCACCAAGGGGCGCAGCCTCCTCGTGGTCGCCGCCATCGACGGCTCGGCCCTCAGCGAGGTGCTCCAGCGGGCGCACGACGCGGGCATCCCCGTGATCTCGTACGACCGCCTCATTCTCGGCAGCGAGCACGTCGACTACTACGCGTCCTTCGACAACGAGCGCGTCGGCCGCCTCCAGGCCCAGTACATCGTCGAGAAGCTCCGGCTCGGCAGGCCCGGCGAGGGCGGCGACCCGTACAACATCGAGCTGTTCGCGGGTTCGCCGGACGACAACAACACCCGGTACTTCTGGAACGGCGCCATGAGCGTGCTGCGGCCGTACCTGAAGAGCGGCCGGCTGGTCGTGCGCAGCAAGCAGACGCGCATGAACCAGGCCACCACGCTGCGCTGGGACGGCGGCACGGCGCAGAAGCGCATGGACGACCTGATCAGCAAGAACTACGGCTCGGCCCGGGTCGACGCGGTCCTTTCACCGTACGACGGGATCTCCATCGGCGTCATCTCCGCGCTCAAGAGCGCCGGTTACGGCACCAAGGGGCAACCGCTGCCGGTGATCACCGGGCAGGACGCGGAGCTGGCGTCGGTGAAGTCCATCATCCGCGGCGAGCAGACGCAGACCGTGTTCAAGGACACCCGGAAGCTGGCCGCGCGGACGGTGGCGATGGGCGACGCGGTCCTCAACGACAAGAAGGTCCAGGTCAACAACACCACCGACTACGACAACGGTGAGAAGACCGTGCCGGCCTATCTGCTCGACCCGGTCAGCGTCGACAAGTCCAACACCCGGCTCCTCGTGGACGAGGGCTACTTCACGGCGGGGCAGCTCCGGTGACCCGGCCCGTCCTGGAGATGCGCGGGATCACCAAGACCTTCCCCGGCGTCACGGCGCTCTCCGGCGTGCACCTCACCGTGCGGGCCGGGGAGGTGCACGCGATCTGCGGGGAGAACGGCGCGGGCAAGTCGACCCTGATGAAGGTCCTCAGCGGGGTGCACCCGCACGGCAGTTACGACGGGGAGATCCGGTTCGAGGGCGCCCCGGTCGCCTTCAAGGACATCCGCGCGAGCGAGCGGCACGGCATCGTGATCATCCACCAGGAGCTGGCGCTGGTCCCGCACCTGTCGATCGCGGAGAACATCTTCCTCGGCAACGAGCGCGCCCGGCGCGGCTTCGTCGACTGGAACGACACCCTGAGCCGGGCCGGCGCCCTGCTGAAGCGGGTCGGCCTGCGGGAGAAGCCGACGACCCCGGTCGCCGACCTCGGCGTGGGCAAGCAGCAGCTCGTGGAGATCGCCAAGGCCCTGTCCAAGGAGGTGCGGCTGCTCATCCTCGACGAGCCGACGGCCGCCCTGAACGACGAGGACAGCGCCACGCTCCTCGACCTCATCCTGGAGCTGCGCGCGCAGGGCGTCGCCGCGGTGATCATCTCCCACAAGCTGAACGAGATCCGGCGCGTGGCCGACGCGGTGACGATCCTGCGCGACGGGCGGACCATCGAGACCCTGACGGTCCGCGCGTCCCCGGACGCCGAACCGGAGCTGTCGGAGGACCGCATCATCCGCGGCATGGTCGGCCGCGACCTCGACCACCGCTTCCCCGAGCGCACGCCCTGCACGAGCGCGGACGCGGGTGCCCCCGCGCTGTCCGTGCGCAACTGGACGGTCCGGCACCCCGTCGACCACCAGCGCACCGTCGTCGACGACGTGTCCCTGACCGTGCGGCGCGGCGAGGTGGTGGGCGTCGCGGGCCTGATGGGCGCGGGCCGCACCGAGCTGGCGATGTCCGTCTTCGGCCGCTCCTACGGGCAGTACGTCGCCGGGACCGTGGCCGTCGGCGGGCGCGAGGTCTCCACCCGCACCGTGCCCGCGGCCGTCGCCGCCGGCATCGCGTACGTCACCGAGGACCGCAAGCGCTACGGACTCAACCTCATCGACGACATCAACCGCAACATCTCCCTGGCCTCGCTGCCGGGCATGCGGCGCCGCGGCGTCCCGGGCCTGGTCGACGCGCACCACGAGCGGTCCGTCGCCGAGCGCTACCGCAGGACGATGAACATCAAGGCCCCCACCGTCCTGGAACAGGTGGGGCGGCTCTCCGGCGGCAACCAGCAGAAGGTCGTCCTGAGCAAGTGGATCCACGCCGACCCCGAGGTGCTGATCCTCGACGAGCCGACGCGGGGCATCGACGTCGGCGCCAAGTACGAGATCTACACCGTCGTCGACCGGCTCGCCGCGCAGGGCAAGGCCGTGCTCCTCATCTCCTCCGAACTGCCGGAGCTGCTCGGCATGTGCGACCGGATCTACACGATGGCCGAGGGCCGGCTGACCGGTGAGGTCACCCGGGCGGAGGCCACCCAGGAAGTCCTGATGCGCCACATGACGGCGCACAGAAGCTGAAGCGCCCCCGACCCGAGACCAGAAGCCGAGGCTCCGCCATGACCACCACGACCACCCCACCGAAGGACGCGTCCGCGCCCCCGCCCGCGCCCCGGTCGGCCGGCGCGCTGCTCGTCGAGCTGGCGCGCGCCAACATGCGCCAGTACGGCATGCTCGTCGCGCTGGCCTTCCTCGTCGTCCTGTTCCAGATCTGGACGGACGGCACGCTGCTCCTGCCGAGCAACGTCTCCAACCTGATCCAGCAGAACGGCTACATCCTCATCCTGGCCATCGGCATGATGATCGTCATCGTCGCGGGCCACATCGACCTGTCGGTGGGCTCCCTGGTGGCCTTCGTCGGCGCCATGTCGGCGGTGATGATGGTCAAGCACGACCTGCCCTGGGTGCTCGCGCTCGTCCTTTCGCTGCTCATCGGCGCCGTCGCGGGCGCCTGGCAGGGCTTTTTCATCGCGTACGTGGGCATCCCGTCGTTCATCGTCACGCTGGCCGGGATGCTGCTGTTCCGCGGGCTCACCCAGATCGTCCTGGAGGGCCAGTCGCTGTCGCCGTTCCCCGACGGGTTCCAGAACATCGCCAAGGGGTTCATCCCGGAGATGGGCCCCTACACGCAGTACCACAACCCGACCCTGGTGATCGGCGCGGCGACGGTCGCGTTCCTGCTCTTCCGCGAGTGGCGCCACCGCAGGCGGCAGCTCGCCCACGGCCTCGACGTGACGCCGGCCGTGCTGTGGGCGGCCAAGTGCGTGGCCATGACGGCGGCCGTGGTGGCCTTCACGCTCACCCTGGCCAGCTTCCACGGCGTGCCGGTGGTGCTGCTCATCATGTGCGGGCTGCTGATCGGGCTCGGCTACGTGATGCGCAACGCGGTCGTCGGCCGCCACGTGTACGCGCTCGGCGGCAACAAGGACGCCGCGAAGCTGTCCGGCGTGAAGGACAAGCGCGTCACGTTCCTGATCTTCGTCAACATGGGCGTGCTCGCCGCGCTCGCGGGCTGCGTGTACGCCGCCCGCCTGAACGCGGGCACCCCGCAGGCGGGCCTCAACTTCGAACTGGAGGCGATCGCCGCGTCGTTCATCGGCGGCGCCTCGATGAGCGGCGGCGTGGGGACCGTCATGGGCGCCGTCATCGGCGGCCTGGTGCTCGGCGTCCTCAACAACGGCATGTCCCTGGTCAACATCGGCACGGACTACCAGCAGGTCATCAAGGGCCTGGTGCTGCTCGCCGCCGTCGGCTTCGACGTCTGGAACAAGCGCAAGGCCGGCCGCTGACAGCCCCCTCCACCCGACCTTCCCCCCTTGGGAGAGACACATGGGAACGAGCAGACGAACCGTCCTGACGGCGGCCGCGGCCGCCGGTCTGACCGCGGCCGCGGCGGGCACCGCGCACGCCGCCCGGCCCCAGAAGCCCACGCGGGAGCCGTTCGGGGCGCTGCCCGACGGCACCACGGTGCACCGCTGGAGCCTGGAGAACGGCGGCACCCGGATGAAGGTGCTGTCGTACGGCGGCATCGTGCAGTCCCTCGAACTCCCCGACCGGCACGGCCGGTACGCGAACGTGTCGCTCGGCTTCGACAACCTCCCCGGCTACCTGGCCGCGACCACCTACTTCGGTGCCCTGATCGGCCGCTACGGCAACCGCGTCGCCCGGGGCCGCTTCACCCTCGACGGCAGGACGTACCAGCTCTCCGTCAACGACGGCGGGAACAGCCTGCACGGCGGCGCGCGGGGATTCGACAAGCGGGTGTGGGACGTCGAGCCGTTCGCGGACCGCTCCGGCGTCGGCCTGGTGCTGCGGTACGTGAGCGCCGACGGCGAGATGGGCTACCCCGGCACGCTGCGCGCGAAGGTCACCTACACCCTGACGGCGAGCGGCGACTGGCACGTCGCGTACGCGGCGACCACCGACAGGGCCACGGTGGTGAACCTCACCCAGCACACGTACTTCAACCTCGCGGGCGAGGGCAGCGGCGACGTCCTCGGGCACGAACTGCGGCTGGAGGCCTCCCGGTTCACGCCCACGGACGCCACGCTCATCCCCACCGGGGAGCTGGCCGCCGTGCGCGGCACGCCCTTCGACTTCCGGCGGGCGAAGACGGTCGGACGGGACATCCGCGCCGGGCACGCGCAGGTGGTCACGGCCCAGGGCTACGACCACAACTGGGTCCTGGACAAGGGCGTCACGCGGCGTCCCGGGCCCTGCGCGACGCTGCGCGACCCGGGGTCGGGGCGCACCCTGCGGATCGCCACGACGGAGCCGGGCGTGCAGTTCTACTCGGGCAACTTCCTGGACGGCACGCTGACGGGACCCTCCGGCCGCACCTACCGGCAGGGCGACGGGCTCTGCCTGGAGACGCAGCACTTCCCCGACTCCCCGAACCAGCCGGCGTTCCCCTCCACGGTGCTGCGGCCCGGGGAGGTGTACACGTCGACGACCGAGCACCGCTTCTCGGCGGCCTGAACGGCAGCCCGAACAGCGCCCCCGACGACGGCAGGTCGAGCGGCGGGCGGACGGCGGGTGGTCAGCGGCGGCCGCGCGCGGCGCCGTGGCGGACCGGGGTGAGCACCGCGACGGTGTCCGGGGCTCACCTCGGGTCCCGCTACGAGGGCGGCGGCGCGGCCGTCGGCCTCCTGAGCCGGGCGCCACCGGGCGTCGCGGACGCGGACGGGAACGCGGAGGTCACCGCGGACGCCGGGCCCGGGCCGCCGCCCAGCGCCGGGCAGATGCACTCGACCCGCCCGCAGTACGGGCAGACAGGAACCATGGTTGTCATGTCATGCACTATGCCCTGCCGAAGTCAAGATTCCGTTAGAAACCGATGATTATCGGCTAGCTCACAGTGTCCACGAGGTCCGCCGCCGGATACGGTGACCGGCATGGCCGATACCTGGAACGACGCCGACGCGGGTGTACTCCGGTTGCCCTCGGGGCGGTTGGTGCGTGGGCGCGGGCTGCGCCACCCGCTGCCGGAGGGGCCCGTGCCCACGTTCGCCGTCCACCTCCTCGGCCGGCCCGCGCCGCCGGTGGCGTGGGAGGCGCGCTGGCTGCGCTGGCCCGACTTCCGGCTGCCCGCGGACCGCGAGGAGGCACGGCGGCTGCTCGGCGAGGCGTGGGCCCGCGCCGCCACGGAGCGCGTGGAGGTCGCGTGCGGCGGGGGCGTCGGCCGCACCGGGACGGCCCTCGCATGCCTCGCCGTGCTCGACGGCGTGCCCGCGGACGAGGCCGTGGCCTACGTCCGCGCGCGCTATCACCGCCGCGCGGTGGAGACACCGTGGCAGCGCCGCTACGTCCGCGGCTTCCGGAGCTTCCGGAGCTAGAAGCCCCTCCGGGCCGGTTCTCATCCGGTCAGGCGGCGCACCAGGCTCACCAGGGCCTGGCGCTGGGCTGCGGGGCCCTCCTCCACGACGGCGGGCATGAGCATCCGGGCCAGCTGCGGCAGCGTGAACCATGACGCGGTCAGCGCGATCACCGCGTGCATGAGCTGGCCCGGCGCGACGTCATCGGTCAGGGCGCCGGCCCGCTGCGCCTCCACGACGGCGGCGATCTTCTCGTCGTAGTGGTCGGTGCGCTCGCACTCGGCCGCCACCCGGACCTGGCACTGCAGGCCCTCCCAGGCCAGCAGGCGCACGAAGTGCGGATGCTCGCGGTGGTAGTCGAAGACCCGGCCCGCGTAGTCACCGAGGTCACCGGCTTGCTCGCGGGTCAGTGGCACCGCGGCCGCGATCTTCCGCAACTCGGATTCCAGCACCGCGACGAACAGCTTCTGCTTGCTGCCGAAGTACTGGTAGATCCGCTCCTTGTTGACACCGGCGCGGTCGGCGACCCGGGCGACGCGGGCTCCCTCGGGGCCGTGCTCGGCGAACTCCTCCACCGCGGCGTCGAGCAGGAGCTGTTTCGTGCGTGCTGTGTCCCAGGCCATGGTCTCATCCTAGGCCATCTCCAACCCTACGGTTGGACTTCGGGGAACCCCTGTGCCAGACTCCAACCCAACGGTTGGAGATGCCACTCCTGCCCATCCGACCTGGGGAGACACCCATGCCCGCCAGCACGCCTGCCACGCCCGCGCCCCCGTCCGTCCACCGCCGGGCGTTGATCACCTGGCTTGCCGTCTACCCGACCATCACGGTGGCCCTCGGGGTGCTCGGACCGGCCACCGCCCACCTGCCGCTTCTGCTGCGGACGTTGATCCTCACCGCGATCGTCGTCCCCGTCGCCGCCTATGCCCTCATCCCCCTCCTGATGAAGGCCAACGCCGCGTTCACCCGCTGACCGGCCCCGCCCGACGGTCCGCACCGGCCGTGCCGCCGCGCCTCCCCCGGAGGGCGGCTCCGGGCCCCGCCGGTCTGCCGGGAGCCGCCGGTCCGGTCACCGCCCCAGGGACACCGGGCCGTCCGGTACCGGGACGCCGAAGTCGGGGGTGCCGTCGGGGTGCCAGGCCAGGCGCTGGACGCGGGTGTGGCGGTTCGGGTCGTCGAGCGGGTCGCCGACGATGTCCCGGTACGGGCGGGCGTGGTAGACGAGCACGTCGGTGCGGCCGTCCTCGGCGACGGTGAAGGAGTTGTGGCCGGGCCCGTACTGCCCGGTCGCGTCGCTGCTGGTGAACACCGGCCGCGGCGACTTGGTCCAGGAGCGCGGGTCGAGCAGGTCGCGGTCGGCGTCGGCGGTGAGCAGCCCCATGCAGTAGTGGGCGTCGGTGGCGCTCGCGGAGTACGTCATGAAGACGCGTCCGTTCCGCTGCAGGAACGCGGCGCCCTCGTTCACCTTGAAGCCGACGCACTCCCAGTCGTACTCGGGTGTGGTGAGCCGCACTTGGGGACCGGTCAGCGTCCAGGGGTTCGCCATCCGGGAGAGGAAGACGGCGCTGTTGTGGTCGACGCCCGGCTCCTTCTGCGCCCAGGCGAGGTAGCGCGCGCCCCGGTGGGTGAAGGTGGTGGCGTCGAGCGAGAAGGTGTCCCAGGCGGTGGCGATCCGGCCCTTCTCGGTCCAGGTGCCCTTGAAGGGGTCGCGGTGGGGGTTCTCCAGGACCCACATGCGGATCCGCCACACGTCGTGCGCGGGCGCCGCGGCGAAGTAGAGGTACCACCTGCCGTCGACCCGGTGCAGCTCGGGCGCCCAGATGTGCGCGGCCATGTCCCCGCTGGTGTGCCGCCGCCAGACGACGGCCTCCTCGGCGGTGGCGAGGCCGCGCAGGGTGCGCGAGCGGCGCAGGACGATGCGGTCGTACTCGGGCACGGTGGCGGTGAAGTAGTAGTGGCCGTCGCGGTGCCGGGTGACGTGGGGGTCGGCGCGGTTGCGGACGAGGGGGTTGATGACGGGGGCGGACGCCGCGGCGGCCCCGGGCGCGGCGCCTTCGCGGGCGGCGGCCCCGGGCGCGAGGGAGAGGGTTCCCGCGGCGGCGCCTGTGGCGAGGGCGCCCTTCAACAGCATTCTGCGGCCGGGGAGTTCGTGGCGCGTCATGGAGAGGTCTGCCTTTCGACGGCGAAGGTGACCGTAGGCCGGGTGCGGGCGGAGGACACGGAGGGGCCTACGAAGCCATGCGTTCGATATCCCGTACAACATCTGTCATGTCGAACGCCGAAACCGTAGAGGCGCGGTGGGGGGAGGTCAACGGGTCGGGACGGACTTCTGCGCCTCCTGCTGCCGAAAGGCACACGACAGCCGCCCCGGGCGCCGGAAATCCGGTGCCCGGGGCGGGAATCGGGTCGGCGCGGCCCTTGGTCAGGGCGCGGGGGTCCAGCCGCCCAGCCAGTCGGCGATCTCCTGCTGGGCGGCCTCGGCGTCGCTCAGGTGCGGGCGGTCGGCGCTCTCCGGGCCCGCGCCGGGGCCGGTGTTGTGGTACTCCGCGAAGCGGTCGCCCTTCCAGGAGAAGCCGCCCATGTCCGTCCACGGGCCGGGCCTGACCGCGGCGCCGAGCCGGGAGTCGCGCACGGTCGCCTGCGGGTCGAGCGTGGCGTCGCCGCCCGCGTGCCAGGGGCGGCCGAGGTGGAAGCTGCGCGGCGCCACGTCACCGGTGACCGCGGAGCGGGTGATCAGGAAGCCCTTGCGGCCCGCCGCGGTGCTGGGCGCGGTGACGTACCCCTGCGACGTACCGTCCCAGCGCTTCTTCAGGCTCAGCACGCAGCGGTCGATCACGGCGGTGGCCCGGCCGAAGACGAAGTCGACGTTGCCCACCACGTAGGAGTCGCGGACGTACACCCGCCCGGTCCTGTCCCTGGCGGCCGTGTCCAGGAGCAGGGTGTCCTGGTCGCCCTCGACGACCACGGAGTCCAGCACGACCTTGTCGGCGGCGGTGCGCAGGGCCACCGCCTGGTGGTCCTTCAGGTGCTGGTGGGCCTGCTCGTCGAAGTCGTTGGAGAAGGTGAGGTTGCGGGCCTGGAAGTCGTCCGCCTCGACGGCGACGGTGGCGCTGCCGGAGGTGCCGTAGGTCCCCGAGCCGTCGGGCTTGCGGAGGCCCGCCGCGCGGTTGTGGACGATGACCGTGTCCTTGCGGCTGCGGCCGGTGCCCTGGAGGGTGATGTGCGGCTTGCCGGCCGGGACCTTGACCGTCTCGCGGTAGGTCCCCGGCCCGACCGCGATGACGACCCGCGAGCGGTTGCCCTCCGGTACGGCGTCCACGGCGGCCTGCACGGTCCGGTACTGCCCGCTGTCGTCCTTGGCGACCGTGAGGGTCCGGGCCGCTCCGGGGGCGGCGCGGCCCGCGGTGGCCGTCGTACCGATCGAAGCGCGCGGCCCCGCCCCGGACTTGAGGAGCGCCGGGACGTCCGCCGCCTTGTCGAGGCGGTAGGGGTAGTACCGCTTCGGGTCGAAGGCGGTGCCCCCGCTCTCGTTGCGCCCGCCGGTGCCGGAGAAGACGTTGCCGCGCTGGACGAGGGCCGCGGTGGCGTCCTTGGTCACCGGGTTCCTGACGCCCCGGAAGTACCCGTTCTCCAGGACCATGCTCGTGGCGCCGCGGGAGTAGACGCCGTACGCGGAGGTGATGTCCGTGCCCGGGACGTCCTCCAGGTAGTTGTTGTACAGGTGCGCGTGGGCGGCGTTGTCGGTGGAGGGGTTGCGCTGCCCGGTCTCGCGCAGCCAGTTGTGGTGGATCGTGATGTCGGTTCTGACATTGCCGGTCCAGCCGATGCCGAAGGCCTTGTTGTTGTCGCTCAGCCTGTTCCAGGACACCGTCACGTAGGTGGCGTCCTTGCGGACGTCGATCAGGCCGTCCGCCATGTGCCGCAGGTCGTTGTGGTCGATCCACACGTGGTGGGCGCCGTCCATCTGCACGGCGTCGAAGTCGTGGTCCTTGTCGTTCCAGACGCCCTGGTAGGAGTCACAGATCGTCAGGTTGCGGATGATCACGTTGTGGACGCCGGGGCCGAGGAAGAAGCCGCCGCCCACCAGGTGGCCCCGCGTGCCCGCGCCCACGATCGTCTTGTCGGACGCGACCCTGATCTCCTTGCCCGCCGGCCGCACGGCGATCGTGCCGTCGACGACGATGACGTACGGCTCCGGGGCCGTCGCGTACCTCTCCAGTTCCGCGAGCGTCCGCACGGTGACGGTCTCGCCCTCGCGCCCCCCGTACGTGCCCCGCTGGCCGAGGGCGTGCACCGAGGCGAACCCGTCGGCCTCGGCCGCCGCCCAGGCCGGTGCGGGCGCGGTGGGCCGCGCGTCCGCGCCGGACGACCCCAGCGTCGCCCCGTACGCCAGCCCCGCGACCGCCGCCACGGCCACCGGGATGCCGACGGCCCGGCCCAGTCTGCTCCTGCGGTGCCGCGCCCTGTCCCTCATCGCCCTCACGTGCCTCATCCGTCCTGGTGGTTCCGGGTGGGCCTTGCGCTGATCAGTCGCCGCCGGGCACGGGAAGGGTTGCCGCGCGGACGGGGCCGGAAGCGGACAGGCGGAGACGGCGGGGCCGGAGGGGGCCGGATGGAGGCGCCGGAGAGGCGGACGGACAGGCGGGCCGACGGACAGGCGAGGAACGGGTGAACGGGTGGGGCGGAGGAGGGGGAACGGGCGGAGGCGAGCGGGGAACGCGCGTCGCGGGGCCCGCGTGCGGATGGCGTACACGGGTATCCGCGTGGTGCGCACGGCGTGGGACATCGCGTGTGCGCGGCGATCGACAGAGGGCAGACACCGTCAGTAAAATCGTCAACACGCAACGTCATCTGTTTCCGCGAACGAAAGCAGTGGGCCCACGTGAAGGCAGCCGCGTCGGACGGGACGGACACCGCCGGGGAGCGTCTCGTCTCCCCCGTCAACTCGCACACCGAGTGGGATCCGCTGGAGGAGGTCGTCGTCGGCCGGCTGGAGGGCGCCACGTTCCCCTCCAGCCACCCCGTCGTCACCAGCAACGTCCCGCCGTGGGCGGCGCGGCTCCAGGGGTTCGCCTCCGGCTTCAAGTACCCGTCCGTGCTCGTCGAGCCGGCGCAGCGGGAGCTCGACGAGTTCATCACCCTCCTCGAGTCCCTCGGCGTCACGGTCACGCGCCCCGACGTGGTGGACCACAAGGAGCGGTTCAGCACCCCCCACTGGTCCTCGCACGGCTTCTGCACCGCCTGCCCGCGCGACAGCATGCTGGTGATCGGCGACGAGATCATCGAGACGCCGATGGCGTGGCCGTGCCGGTACTTCGAGACCCACGCCTACCGCACGATCCTCAAGGACTACTTCCGGCGGGGCGCGCGCTGGACCGCCGCGCCCCGGCCGGAGCTCACCGACGCCCTGTTCGAGAAGGACTTCTCGCCCCCGGACGAGGGCGAGCCGATGCGCTACATCACCACCGAGTTCGAGCCGGTCTTCGACGCGGCGGACTTCGTGCGCGCGGGCCGCGACCTGTTCGTCACGCGCAGCAGCGTCACCAACCGCATGGGCATCGAGTGGCTGCGCCGCCACCTCGGCCCCGGCTACCGCATCCACGAGATCGAGAGCCGGTGCCGCACGCCCATGCACATCGACACCACGTTCATGCCGCTCGCGCCCGGCAAGGTGCTGGTCAACCCCGAGTACGTCGACCCCGACCGGCTGCCCGACGTCCTGCGCTCCTGGGACGTGCTGGTCGCCCCCGAGCCCAACCCCATCGACGAGAACGTGCTCAAGCTGACCTCGATGTGCGGCAAGTGGCTCAGCATGAACGTCCTCATGATCAACGAGCGCCAGGTGATCGCGGAGCGGCACCACACGGACATGCTCCGCGCGCTGGAGTCCTGGGGCTTCGAGCCGATCCCCTGCGACCTGCTGCACTACGCGCCGTTCGGGGGCTCGTTCCACTGCGCGACGCTCGACGTCCGGCGCCGCGGCACCCTGGAGTCGTACGTCGACTGAGCCGGCCCGGCCGGGTGGCGGGGCGCGCCGCGGGTCGCGCCCGGCCGCCCGGCCCCGGTCCCGCCGCCCAGCCCCGGTCCCGGCGGTACCGCGGCCCGGGACCCTGATGATCACCGTCCGGGCGCCCGCGGTCATACTGGCCCCCATGCCGCTCCCGTCCCCCAAGAAGGCCTCCGCCGCGCCGCGGGCCGCCCGCCCCACCGTCTCCGTCTGCCGCGGCTGCTGCTGCGGGACACCGGCGAAGGTTCCCCTGCTCGACCACGAGGCCCAGCTCACCGACCTGCGCGCCGCGCTGGCCGAGGTCGCCCAGGTGCGGCGCACGGACTGCCTGGACGTGTGCGAGCGCGCCAACGTCGTGGTGGTCCAGCCGTCCCCCGCGGGCCGCGCGGCGGGCGGCCGTCCCGTCTGGCTCGGCCAGGTCAACGACCCCGGCGCGAGCGCCGACATCGCCGCCTGGGTACGGGCCGGCGGGCCCGGCCTCGCCGAGCCGCCCGCGGTCCTCGACCTCTACACGTTCCGGCCCTCGCGCCGGGTGCGGCAGGAGCACGAGGACTGACCTCCGGCGCGGGCCCGTCAGGCTCCCCCCCCCCGCTACGGGAGGGCCCAGCCGTCCGGCGCCGGTCCGCCGGGCGGGCGGCGCCCCGCGTAGCGTCCCGGGGTGACGCCGAGCAGGCGCTTGAAGTGCCGGCTCAGGTGGGCCTGGTCGTAGAAGCCGACCGCCGCGGCGACCTCGGTGACGGGGAGGCCGTCGAGCAACAGCCGGCGGGCCCGGTCGACCCTGCGGGCCATCAGGTACTGGTGCGGCGCGATACCGAAGGCCGTGCTGAACGCCCGTACCAGGTGCGAGGGGTGGGCGTGCACCAGGGCCGCGGCCTCGCCCAGGGTCACGCCTTGCGGCAGCCGCGCGTCGAGCAGGTCGCGCAGCCGGTGCGCGACCGTGCGGGCGGGCCGTGGCGGCGGCGCGGTGGGGCGGGGGCGCAGATGGGCGCGGAGCCGGTCGCCGATCAGGGCGAGGCGGCTCTCGGCCTCCAGTTCGTCGCCCGGCCGCGCGAGGGCGGTGTGCAGTTGCCCGACGCGGCGGCGCAGCAGGGGATCGGCGATGTCGGGGGCGTCCACGGCCGGGCCGACGAGGCCGGTGTCGAGGACGGTCGTGGCCAGGTACAGCACCCGCTTGCGGAAGCCGTGCGCGGTGGCGGGCGAGCCGTTGTGCGGGACCTGCGGCGGCAGCAGGGAGACCGTGTCGTGCGGGGTGCCGCGCTCGTGCCGGTCCAGGTCGTAGCGGACCGCGCCGTCGTCGACGATCAGCAGGGTCCAGGCGTCGTGCACGTGCATCGGGTACGCGTGCTCGGTGAAGCGGGCGTGGAGGACCTCCTCGACGCCCGGTACGCGCGGGCGCCACGCGGTGACCTCCTGCGGGCGCGGCATGCAAAGAACGTACAAGACGGCCCGGCGGGGTGATCGGCAGGCTCGGGGCATGACGAAGACCGACAGCACCACGACGGCCCCCGCACCTGCACCCGCACTCGCGTCCACAGTCGCACCCGCATCCGCACCCACAGTCACACCCGCGTCCACCGTCGCACCCGCGCCCGCACCCGTACGCTTCGACACCAAGATCGCTGTCCTGCTGCGCGCGGACCTGAGGACATGGCAGCGGCTGAACGTGACCGCCTTCCTGGTCAGCGGCCTGGGCACCCAGCTCCCCGAGGTCATCGGGGAGCCGTACGCCGACGCGGACGGCACGCCGTACCTGCCGATGTTCCGCCAGCCCGTGCTGGTCTTCGAAGGCACGAAGGAGATCCTCACCGCGGCTCACGGCCGTGCCCTGGCGCGCGGTCTGCCCCGGGCGGTCTTCACCTCCGACCTGTTCGCCACCGGCAACGACCGGGACAACCGCGCGGCGGTACGGGCCGTCCCCACCGCCGGCCTCGACCTGGTCGGCCTCGCCGTGCACGGCCCGCGCACGGCGGTCGACAAGGTCCTCAAGGGCGCCCGGATGCACCCCTGAGAGCGGGGGCCCGGCAGGGGTTGGCCCCGGCCCGTGTGACGCGCGCGGTCACCTCGTCCTGATCCTCAGGAACGTCACGGAGTGCCCCGGGAAGTCGTAGGAGAACGTCCGGTCCACCCCGGTGAACGTCGACGTCACCGGCTTGACGGGGCGCGCCGACTTCGTGTTCTGCGCGTCCGGGGCGGCGGTCAGCGTGGTGACGCGCGCGGTCCGCGCGACGGGCACCGCGGAGCCGAGGGCGATCCGCGTACGGGCGGTGGCCGCCCGGGCGTTGACGACCTTCACGACGAGGTCGCCGGTGGCCTTGTCCCGGGTGACGACCTGGCGGAAGGGCTCCGCCCGCTCGTCGTCGGTGAAGGAGCCCCACTTCTCGCCGTCCAGGAAGAGCGTCACCTGACGGCCGCGCACCTGCACGCGCAGGTCATAGGCGCGGCCCGGCTCGATCGTGGTGGCCCTCTCGACCAGTGTCCGCTTGGCGCCGCCGACGGACTTCTCCACGGCCGAGCGGGTGTTGTTCCAGCCACCCAGGTTCCACCAGTAGTGGGTGCCGGTGTCCTTGACGCCGAAGGCGACGAGGAAGCCCTCCCTGCCGGCCTTCTTGGTGGCCCGTACGCGCAGGTCGTAGTTGCTCCACTCCTTGTCCCCCGCGGTGACCAGGGTGTTCTCGGCGCCGGTGTCGGACTGGACGTACGCTCCGTCCTCGACGGCCCACGAGCCGGCGCCCGCGGCCCTGGTCCACCGGCCGTCGCCGGCGGAGAAGTCGTCGGCGAACAGCGTCTCGCCGTCCGCCGAGGTCACCCTCACGTCGTCGTACGCCGCGCTGGTGGCCCAGGTGGACAGGCCGACGGCGCCGGTGAGAGGGCCTTCGCCACCCGGTGTGGCGGAGGCGGTGGAGGGGACGACCTCGTCGCCGACGTTGCGCATGAAGAGCTTCTGCGTCTCGTAGTTGGCCGAGCCCCACGAGCGGTCGCCGTCGAACCAGATCATGTCCGGCCTCCACTGCACGGAGTCCTCGCGGGCGAGGAGCGGGGCGTACGAGGCGAGCTTCACGACGTCGGCGTTGCGCTCCAGGCCGGTCATGAACGCCGCTTCGGCGAGGGCGTGGGAGAACGTGTCGCCCTGGGAGGCGTACTCGCCGAGGAAGACCTTGGGGCCCTCGCGGTCGTAGGCGTCGTAGCGGTGGTTGTTCTCCAGGAACCACTGGGGGCTGTTGTAGTAGTGCTCGTCGACCATGTCGACGTGGTGGTCGCGGTTGAGCTTCCAGGCCCTGTCGAAGACCGTGCCGCTGTCGTCGGGGCCGGAGTTGGAGACGACCGTGATATCCGGGTGCTTCGCCTTGATCGCGGCGCGGAACCGCTGGAAGCGGGCGAAGAACTCCTCGGGCAGGTTCTCCTCGTTGCCGACGCCGATGTGGGTGAGGCCGAAGGGCTCGGGGTGGCCCATCCGGGCGCGCTCACGGCCCCACTCGCTCGTCGCCGGGCCGTTGGCGAACTCGATCAGGTCCAGGGTGTCCTGGATGTGCCGTTCGAGCAGGGCGGGGTCGTCGGTGGCCTCGTTCTGCCCGCAGCCGGTGACGAGGGCGGGCACGACGGGCAGCGGCATCGCGCCGATGTCCTCGGCGAACTGGAAGTACTCGTAGTAGCCGAGGCCGTAACTCTGGTTGTAGCCCCAGAAGTTGGCGTTGGACGCGCGGGTCTCGACCGGGCCGACGGTGTCCTTCCACTGATAGGAGCGCGCGCGCTGCCAGCCGGACTCCTCGTCGTACGCCTCGTGGCTGCCGGTGTTGACCAGGCAGCCACCGGGGAAGCGCAGGAAGCCGGGGCGCAGGGCCGCGATCTTCTCGGCGAGGTCCTTGCGGAGGCCGTTCGCACGGCCCTTGTACGTGTCGCGGGGGAACAGCGAGATCATGTCGAGCGCCGTCTCGCGCGCGGCGGCGACGGTCAGGCGCCCGGTGGCGCTGGTCCGGGTCGCGGTGAACGACGCCTCGTACCGGGCCCAGCCGCCGCGCGCGGTGACGCGGCGGGCGGGCGCGAGCGCGCCGGAGGAGTCCCGCAGGGTGACGGTGAGCGGCGCCCCGGAGCCCTCGCCCGCGCGGGCCCACACCGAGAAGTCGTACCGTTCGCCCTCGCGGACCGCGATGCCGGTGCCGTAGCCGGAGTTGGTGACGGCCGAGCCGCCGCCGAGGACCAGGTAGGCGCGGTTGCGCCCGTTCAGGCGGCCCGCGTCGTCCTTGACCTCCGCCCGGCCGCCGTCCGAGACCTGCCAGGACGTCAGGGGGCGGTAGGAGGGGTGGTCGGCGGCGGCGTACTCGAAGGACCGGTTCTGGACCAGCTCGGCGTAGAGCCCGCCGTCGGCTGCGCGGTTGATGTCCTCGAAGAACACGCCGTACATCGAGTCGTCGATCTTCGCGCCGGTACGGGCGGGGTCGATGTCGAGGGTGTAGTCGGCGGGCCCGGCTGCGCCGTCTCCGGTGCCGTCGGCGAGCCGGGGGGCGCCCGGGCGGTCGGCCGCCACGCCGGGGCCGGCGGCGAGCGTCCCGGCGAGCAGGATGCCCGCGGTGAGTCCGGTTCTCCATCGTCTGCGTGCCATGAACACCTCTACAGTCGCTCGGGGCTGTTCGGTATCTCGTACGCTGGTCGTAACCTCGCACAGAACCTAGGGAGGTGGAGGGCGGGCGTCAACGCCTGGGGCAGGACTCGGGGGCAAGTGGGCCGGGTGGCCCTGCCCTTGGGCCCGGGTCAGGTCTGGGCCCGGCCTCGGCTCGGCGTGAGCGTGGCCGCGTGCGCTCCCGGAGGGCATCCGAGGGCACAGGAGGGCACCCGAAGGCGCAGGAGGACGCAGGAGGACGCAGGAGGACGCAGGAAACGGCCCGGCCGGAGGTTCCGGCCGGGCCGTTCCTCACCGCACCCTGTCCGGGTGTCAGTGGTAACTGATGTCAGCGGCCGTGAACTTGCAGTGCTTGCCGTCCGGGCCGTGGCCGGTCTGGACCGGCTCGTCGCCGTTGTCGTTGCCGGTCCAGCGGGTGCACGTCTTGATCTTCTTGGCGCCGTCGCCGTGGATGCGCACCTTGCGCAGCGTGGCCGTGTCGTTGTAATTCGTGTTGACGCCCACGATCGACCCGCCGGGCGCGGTCACGTCGACGTCGTCCACGACGATGTCGCGCTTGTACTGCTTCGAGCAGTTGCCGCAGGACCGGACCAGCTTGCCGAAGTCCGCCACCTGGAACTTGGTGATGATGAGCCGGCCCGCGCCGTTGAACTGGAAGACCTTGTCGTCGGCCTTGCGGGCACCGCCGCCGGTCACGGTGTACGTCGCACCGGCCGACTTGCTCTTGAAGCTGGCGGCGTCCTCGCCGACGTCCTCCCACCACACGTTCTGCAGGGTGCAACTGCCCATGCAGTGCACGCCGTCGGCGGCCGGGGAGCCGATGACGACGTTCTTCAGGACGGCACCGTCCTGGAGCTTGATGAGGGGCGCCTGGCCCTCGCCCTGCCCGCCGTCGCCGAGGTCACCGGTGCCGTAGTACCGCTTGAGCTCGCCGTCATGGGTCTTCCCGGCCTTGACCTCGATGGTCTTCGGGACCGGCTGCTGAGCCGTGGGCCTGGGCCAGGAGGGCGCCGCATCGGCCTGCGACTGCATCGAGTCCGTGATGACCAGGGCGCCGGTCAGGCCGAGCGCGGCCACCCCGCCGACGACGGCCCTGCGGCGGGTCAGGGAACGGCGGTGGCGTACGCGCTGGTTCGCTCGTGGTGTCATGTCCCGATTCCTTGCGTGGGGGATCCTTGCGCCTCTTGGTCGCCGCTGACCGGGAAGGGGTTGCCGCCGGGTTCCGGCGGCTCCGGTGACGTCGGTCACTCGTCCGCCAACGGCCGGGCCCACCACGCCGACCGGCCCCCGCCCCGGCCGCCGAGCGACACCACGGGGAACGGCAAGCAGGCGGTCAGCGCGAGGGGGCTTGTGATGTGGGTCGGTGCCTGCGCCGTTCCGCTGCTCGGCGTACGAGTATGGCGTGCAGGTCGCGGGCCGCTGTGGGCAGCGGGTGTGCGTGGCGCCGCTGGATCACGACGCGGAGTTCGGTGATGCCGTCGGCCAGTGGCCGGTAGGTGATGGTGCCGCTGCGCTCAAGGGGGTCGTCGAGCACGCTGTAGTCGGGGAGCACGGTGGCGCCGAGCCCCTCGGCGACCATCAGTTTGCTCATTTCGGCGCCGTCGGCCGAGTACGAGAAGGACGGTGCTCGGCCGTTGAGGAGCCGGTGCATGTAGCGATGCATGGCATAGCCGGATCGCATCACGATCAGCGGCTGGGAGAGCAGATCGCTGACGGTGACCGCTTTGAGCGCGGCCAGCGGGCTGTCCGGGCGGATGCAGACGACCGGGCACCCTCGTAGCAGCTCGGTGGTGTGCAGGCCTGGCGGAAGTGCCTCGCCGCGCAGGTAGCTGACCAGGCCGAGGTCGAATCCGCCCTCGGCGACATGCTGGTGGACGCCGTCCTGCCGGTCCACGACCACTTCGATCCGGGTCGCGGGATGAGCGGCGCGGAACTCCCGGATGGCCGGCGTCAGGAGCGTGGCCGTGGCCGCGTTGACCGTGCCCAGCCGCAGCGTGCGGCTGATGTGCCGCTGCTTGTCGGCTGCCTGGCGCAGCCGGTCGACCGCGTCCAGCACCCCGGCGATGTGCGGCAGCAGTTGGCGGCCCTCGTCGCTGATCTTCGCTCCGGAGCGCTTGCGGGCCAGGAGCTCCACCCCCAGTTCGCGCTCCAGGTTGCGGAGGGTCTCGCTCAGCGCGGGTTGCGAGAGGTGCAGTTCCTCCGAGGCTCGGCGCAACGACCCCGCCCGGGTGACCGCCATCAGGTATTCCAACTGTTCCACGCGCATGACGAGCCACCTCCGCCGCTCATCATAAACCGGCCAATCCGCCGGACGTCGCCGCAGCGGCTATTGCATGACTTCATCCTGCAACCACGAGTCAGTGGAAGGGAATCCCTGTCGCCATATCTGACATTCCTTGTCGACCTGAGTCCCAGTCCTGAGTACGTTCAGGCAGTGAGAGGGGCCTGTCGCCGACGCGTTGAGAATGCGCCGGCCAGCTCGCGTCTGTCAGTCCGTCGAAGCGCAGAGACCTACGCGGGAGACCGATTGGATACTGCCGGAAGCCGATACGAGAACCCGATCGAGGTCCAGCGGGCCCACCAGGCACACTCTGGGTCGAAGCATGATCGCGGCCGCCAAGAGAGGGGACGCTCCCTCGTGCCGCTCCCTCCAGCACGCGACCGGACGGGAGTTTCACCCGTGATGGACACGGTGCACGACGCCACCTCAAGAACCGCGGTGCGGGCATTCCTCGATCATGGTTTCACGCATTTCGTCAGCGTCCCGTACGCTCACCCCAAAGGGCTGTTCCGCATACTTGAGGACTCGCGATTCCCCGCCCGCCACGTGCCCGCACCGCGCGAGGACAGCGCGGTGGGCGTCGCTTTCGGTCTTACGCTGGCCGGCGCCAGGACCGCCGTATTCATGCGGAATTCCGGACTGGACTATTCTCTTAATGTCCTCACCTCTCTCATGTTCATCTACGACGTCCACCTGCCGCTGGTGGTGAGCTGGCGCGGGCACGACGACAATGACGACAACAACGACAACGACGAGGGCGAACGCCGTGTAGTCGGGCGTGCGGTGACGCCTCTGCTCGATGCCTCCGACCTCCCGTGGACGATCCTTGATCCGCAAGGGCCGCGGCGATCCGCCGACGACTTCTTCGAGCAGCACGACGGCGGTCGGCGCACCACGGTCCTCATCGTCAAGGAAGGCGTGTGACCACGCTCGGCATCCTCGCCGGGAGCAAGGACGCCCGGGCCGCGGCCAAACCCTAGTGAGGTGCGATCGCCTCGACCCAGTCGTCGACGGCGGTGACGTCCGCCCACTGCGGGAACAGCCGCTCGACCAGGACCCGGTGCACCTCCGGGTCGGGGTCCAGGCAGGCGTCGGACAGGACGGTGAGACCGAAGTCCAGGTCGTTGGCCTGGCACACGGTGGACAGCACCACGGCGCTGGTGGCGATGCCGGCGAGCACGAGGCTGTCGATGCCCCGTGCCCGCAGCACCACGTCGAGGTCGCTGCCCGAGAACGCGCTCGCCCGCCTCTTGGTGACCACGACGTCGCCCGGCCGGGGCGCGACCTCGGGGTGGATCGCGGTGCCCGGGGCGCCCTCGACGTACAGGCCGTCCCGGGCGATGGCGGCGAGAGCCCTGTTGCGCGTACCGACCTCCGGGAAGCCGGGCCGCAGCGCGATGACCACGTAGATCACGGGCATGCCCGCGGCCCGGGCTCCGTCGATGGCCCTGCGCAGCCGGGGCAGGTACCCGGAGGAGCCGTCGTCGACGAGATCCACGACGGCCTGTTGGACGTCCATCACGAGAAGGGCGCTGCTGCTCACGTCGTCTCCAGGAGCGAGGTCAAGAGGGCGTATCCGACTGCCAGTTCTGGTGTCCGGATCTTATGCGGCCCTCGGGACCGGGGTGATGTGCGACGGCGGCGGTCCGCCTGCCCGTCGAAGCCGAGCGCGGGCACGGAGAGGCCGTCAGGGGTGACACCGACCGGGCAGGCATCAGGGGTGACACCGACCGTGTGGGCGTCAGGGGACGTCGGGCGGGCGGGCGTCAAGGGTCGTCAGGCGGGCGGGCGTTACGGGTGATGTCGACCGGGCGGCGCGCCGAACGTCTCGATGGCCACGCGGCCCTCGATGACCTGTTGGCAGAGCTTGGTCAGGGACATGCGGTTCGAGCGGGCGTGGGCGCGCAGCCGCTCGAAGGCGGTGTCGGGCGGGATGTTCAGCCGGGCCCCGAGGGCCCCTTTGGCCTGTTCGATCACGATGCGGCTGTTGAGGGCGGTCTGGAGCTGGCCGACGCGTTCGGCCTGGTCGTGGGAGAGGCGCTGGTGCAGGATGCCGATGGTCGCCGCGTCCGCCAGGGCCTGCCCGAGCCGGAGCGCGGCGGGGTGCAGGCCGTCGGCGCGGACGTGGAGGACGTTCACCGCGCCGATGACCTCCTCGCGCAGGCGCAGCGGCAGCGCGGCCACGCCGCCGAAGCCGGCCTTGCGGGCGGCCTTGGTGAAGCGCGGCCAGCGGACGACGCTCGCGGGCTCGGACAGGTCCACCGGGCCGACCTGCTCGTGCCGGGCACAACTGTCCTTGCAGGGGCCCTCGTCGAACTCGATCTGCGCCTCCTCCAACTGGTGCGCGGTGTGGGTGGAGGCGGTCACGTCGACCAGTCTGCCCTGGGCGTCGATCATGACGACCCCGATCGCCGACACGTCCAGCAGCGCGATCATGTGGTCCGTCAGCACGTGCAGGAAGTCGACCAGGTAGAAGCCGTCCTTCAAGGTGTCGGCCAGCTCCAGGAAGGCCCGCGCGAGGCGTTCGTCCCGCTCCCACTGTGCCATCACGCGACCCTCTCTCCTGGTGCGCGAGCCGCTCCCCGGACTCGCTGCCCGGGACGCGGCGCCTGCCCCGGTGTCATTGTTCCGCCGAATGCCTCACGCCGGAACGGATACTCCCCCACGGGCGGCCGCCGCGTCCGCCGAAGCGGCCCCCGGGCACCGGAAAGACTGACCCGGGCGGGCGGCTCGGCAGGGGGAAGGGCGCCGCGGCTTGGCAGCGACGGAGCCGGGTGCGCGGCGGGCACCGGCGTACTGGAGGGTGGGACGGACGGCGAGCTCCGTGCCGACGGCCCTCGGCGCCGCACGGACCGGCCCCGCCACGCGACCGGCCCTCTCACCGCCGGGCACCCGCGCAGAGGGAGCGGGTGCGCGCCGCGTAGGAGCGGGCGGCCACGAGGAGGGCGAGACCCAGGCCGCCGAAGGCAAGGCCGCCGAACCACACCATCCAGGTCAGGGACGCGCTGGTGGGAAAAGGCGGTCGCGGCTCGAAGGGCGCTGTCACGCCGGTGGCGCCGAGCAGTGCCAGCACGTTGAGGACCACCCCGTACACCGACAGGGCACCGCCGGTCAGCCAGGCCGGTACCAGCGGCAGCAGGCGTGGTACGCGGCGTCCGGCCAGGATCAGCGTCCAGCGCGGGAAGACCGTCCCCCACCGGTACAGCAGCCCCGTCACCAGGAAGACCCCGAGCAGCGCGGCCGCCACCGAGGCGTCGAGCCCGACCGAGGCGAGTGCCCCGGCGGCCCCGGAGCCCTCGTTGAGCTGCCGCCAGCCCTCCGCCGTGACTCCCAGCGCGTCACCGCCCAGCGTCCAGAAGGTCTTCAGGCCCGCCCAGGGCAGCAGGCCGCACAGCAGGACGTACGCCGTTACCCGGGTCCGCGCCGAGGCCCTGGAGGGGCCCGGGTGAACGGGCGTGCCGTTGCCGCCCGCGGGATGCGGGTGCCCGCACCGCGGGCAGCGGCCCCGCCGTCCGCGGCACCAGGCCACCGCGGTCAGCAGCAGGAGGGCGGCGCCGGTCGCGTGCAGCAGACTGAGCGCCGCTCCCGTGGCGCTCTCGATGCCGGAGAGCGTCACCAGCGTGACGACGATCGTCATCGCGCCCAGCGCACCCGCCCCGAAGACGGTGACGGCGACGGCGAGCGCCGCCCCCACCGCCCTCCGCGGGAACCCGTCGAGCGGCCGGAGGGTGGCCCTGGCCGCGGCGCCGCCCAGCACGGCCAGGGAGGCGAGCCCGAAGTGAACCGCGGGTGTGCAGGCCTGATGGGGCGTCACCGGCACGCTGGTCCCCGTAGCGGCCCAGCCGGCCTGGACGGCGGCGTACGCCACGCCCCACACGGCGGCCGCGCGGGGCGCCCAGGTGGGCCACCGCCGCCGCCACGCCGCCGTCCCGGTGCCGGGCGCCGCCCCGGCACCGGTGCTGGTCCGCGAGTCGGTGGAAACAGCCACCACGGCCTCCGTATCTCCGTCGTCCCGGTCGCCCCGGTTCTCCCGGCCCTCCCGGTCGTGCCAGGCGTCTCCGGCGCGCTTCCGCACCCCGGACAAGACGACAGACTCCGCGAGCGACGGGCCCGGCGCGTCAGCCGTGGGGACCACCCGCCTCCGCCGCGCGGCGGACCGGCACCCGGGCCGGGCCGACGGCGGCCCCGGATAAATGGTTTGCCGCCGCTCGGTGCGGCCGGATAGACATCTCGGATGCTCACAGGCACCAAGGTCGGGCTCAGGGCCCGCCACGAGGACGACATCCCGATTCTGCGGACCGAGCTCTATGACGACGTGGTCAACGGCTCCCGGGCCGAGGGGAGCCCGTGGCGGCCGGTCCGGCCCGGCGCGAAGGACCCGCGGCTCGAGGTGGACGACACGAACCACTCGGTCGTCTCCTTCTCCGTGGTGGAGCTGGAGGGCAACGCCCTGGTCGGCACCGCGACGCTCTGGGGCATCGACAACCACAGCCGTTCCGCGCACATCGGGCTGGGCCTGCGGCCGTCCTCCCGCGGCAAGGGCTACGGCACCGACGTGGTCGCCGTGCTGTGCCACTACGGCTTCGTCGTACGCGGCCTCCAGCGGCTCCAGATCGAGACCCTGGCGGACAACACCGCGATGCTCCGCTCCGCCGAACGCAACGGCTTCGTCCGCGAGGGCGTCCTGCGCTCCTCGGCGTGGGTGCTGGGCGAGTTCCTGGACGAGGTACTGCTGGGACTCCTCGCCCGGGACTGGAAGGAGGGCGCGGAGGGGTGAGCGGTGAGGTGAGGGGGTGCCACGCCCCCCGCCCGCCCCGGGAGGAGCCGACAAGGGAAGCAGTCGCCGCGGGCCGCTGGTTTCCCGACGGGACAGCGGGGATCGCCATGTGACACGCGAAGCGCCGTGGGCGCACTCCCTGTCAGGTCACGAGGCGGCGGGCGAAGGCCAGGGAGTGGGTGAAGATCTCCTCGACCTGGGCGTCGGGCAGCCGGTGCCAGCCGTGGTCGGCGCCCGCCACCGTCCGCAGTTCGACCTGTGCCCCGGCTTCTTCCAGTGCGGCGGCGAGGGACCGGCTGTGAGAGCAGCTCACCAGGGTGTCCTCGTTTCCGTGGACGAGGAGGAACGGCGGTGCGCCGGAGTGGGCTTGGGCGAGGGGGCTGGCCGCGCGGGCGCGCCCGGGGACGGTTGCCGGGGCCGCGCCGAGCAGGAGTGCTTCGGGGGTGGTGGGGTCTTGGGGGGTGAAGCAGCCGCGTGCGGTGGTCAGGTCGCTGGGGGCGTACCAGATCACGGCGCCGGCCAGGGGCGGGGCGGTGTGGGTCAGGGCGAGGAGCGCGGCGAGGTGTCCGCCGGCGGATTCTCCCCACACCACCGTCCTCCGGGTGTCGACGCCGAGTTCCGCGGAGCGCAGGGTGAGCCAGCGCAGTGCGGCGCTCACGTCGTCGAGCGGGGCGGGGAAGGCGGCCTCGCCGCTGAGCCGGTAGTCGACGCTCGCGACGGCGCAGCCCGCAGCGGCGATGCGCGCGAACGGTCCTGGATCCCAGGCGCGGGTGCGCAGGCCCATGTCGTCGCGCCGCCCCCGGCGCCAGGAGCCGCCGTGGACGAACAGCACCAGCGGAACAGGCCCTGCCCGGTCGTCCTTCGGCAACCACAGGTCCAGTTCCAGCGGGCGGGCGCCCTCCGTCACGTGGTAGGGCACGCCGCGCAGCGTGCGGATGCCGGACTCCCGCACCTCGGCGGGTGGCAGGGCGGCGCGGTCGGGGTGCGGCGCGGCGATCAGGTCCCGGACCGTGGGCCCGGCCGCCGTCACCGGGTCCGCCACTGGTGGTCGGGCAGGAAGCGCACGTCGTACCGCTCGGGAACGGCGGCGAACTTGTGGGGTTCCGGGATGACGGGCTCGGCGGGCAGGCCGAGTTGCTCGGCGGGCGCGCCGAAGTTCTCGAAGAAGCGCTCGAAGGTGCCGCCGGGGCCGGCGGCGACGCCGACGACCTGGCTGTGGTGGCGTTCCATGCGGTAGGCGTGCCGGCAGTTCTTGGGTACGAAGCCGAAGTCGCCCGGGGTGAGCAGTTTCTCCTGCTGGTTGCCCTCGGTGTCCTCGACGAACAGCCGGACGGCGCCGGCGGTGATGTAGAAGACCTCGTGGGTGTCGGTGTGCAGGTGGGCCGGGATGATGTCGCCCTTGGGGCCTTCGACGGTGAAGAAGTTGAAGGTGTTCTCGGTCTGCTCGCCGCCGGCGTAGATGGTGATCAGGTCGCCGAAGAGGTGGGCGCGGTCCCCTTCGCCCTTCTCGATGAAGTAGGGCTTGCCCGGTTCCGCGGGTATGCGGGAGGCCCGCCGGTAGCGGGTGGCGTACTCGATGGTCATGTCTTGTTCTCCTCGGATCTGCCCCGTGCCCGTGGCGACTGTCAGGTAGCCTGACATAGGGGCGTTCGCGCAGGCAAGCCGTGCGGGTGACCCGGTCCCGCTCTCCGTCGTCGTGAGGAACAGATGCAATCCACCCGCCGCAATCTCCCCCAACTGCTCGGCGACGCCCGGCGCTGGTTCGAGGAAGGGCTGCTGACGGCCCTGGAAGCAGGCGGAGCCACACCCGTGTCCCCGACACAGGTGCAGCTCTTCGCCGCGCTGGACGACCAGGGCACCACCGTCTCGGAGCTCGCCCGGCGCATGGGCGTCACCCGCCAGACCGCGCACCAGGCCGTACACGGCCTGGTCGCCGCCGGACTGCTCGAGCAGACCCCCGACCCCGCCTCCGCCCGGCAGCGGCTGATCCGGCGCACCGCGGAGGGGGAACGCGCTCACCGCCAGGCCGGCCTCATCCTCGAGCGGCTGGAGGAGCAGCTCGCCGAGCGGATCGGCCGGGAGAACGCCGATGCCCTGCGCGCGGCACTGGAGGCGCCATGGGGCGAGCCGCCCGCCCCGCGCTCGACGTGAGGCGTCGTACCCCCGTCACTGACTGAGCGTTTCGCCCTGTGCGGTGTGTGTGCCGCCAGATCAGGTTCCACGCCAGTTCGGGGTGGCTTCGCCGGTGAGGCGGCGGGTCATGGGAGCGATCGTCGCGAGGTGGATCAGGAGCGTGGGCGGACGTGCATCACCGGGCGGCCTGGGTGAGGCCGCCCGGTGACGGGGGTCGTGCGCGCATGGGGACGGGCCGGTGGTGGTGCCCCGGCCGCCGGGTCCCTTCGTTCACAGCGTCTTGCGTCGTGGGGCCTGGGGGGTTTTCGGTGGGGTCGCGGGCGGGGTGTCCGGGGTGGGGCGGCGTACGCGGTGGCGGGGGACGGCGCGGCGGGGCGGGCGGGTCAGGGTGATCTGGCGGATCAGTTGCTGGAAGCACGCCAGCGACGCGATGCAGGGCAGAGCCGCCACCATGTGGCCCGTGACGGATCTCGGCGACTGCAGGACGCACATGACGACCGCGGTCGCCGAGAAGAAGAGGACGACGCACCAGGAGTGCACGGCGCGCCGCTGGTGCAGCGCGGCCCGCAGGACGGAGAGCGCCGCCACCACCCAGGGCCCGTACACCAGCAGCGGCCACCACGCGACCATTCCGTCCGACGTACGGCTTTCGGCCACGAGGTGCAAAGGGCCGTAGGCGACCATGCCGCCGAAGAAACTCACCGCGGACGCGATCGCCGCCGCGAGTCCGGCGACGATCAGGCTGAGGACCCGCAGGCGGCTGTAATTCCGGCGTTCCCGGACGCGGCGGTGTCCTCGGTGCACCCGCCGTACCGGCGGCAATTCCTCCGTGATTGCCTGGAGGTTGCTCAAGGGGGAGTCGGGAAGGGGGTCGGGGTCGTCGCGACCCGCGGGGAACTTCAGGCGCGGTTCACGTCGTTCCTCCATCGCGTCCTGAAGTATGAAGGCCAATTCCTCGGTGGGATCCCAGGTCGGATCCGTGGACATCGGGGCGTCCAGGAAAGGGTCCGCGGCAGCCCGGTGCCGGCCCGTGCCGACCTGGGGAAACGCGTCCGGCTGACCGAAGAGGTCAGAGTGGTCGGCTCGCTCGTGATACACGGTACGGCCCGACTACTCTGCTCCGGAGAAAGCGGACCGGTCCTGCGTACCGATCCAGCGGCGGGAAAGCTCTGCCTCCAAGCAGCTCATCGCTTCCACGAATTCCCGGATCAACGGCTCCGTCGCCCGGAGTGTCACCGGGAGTCCACCTTTGGTCAGTGTTCCATTGGTGGGGGCCGAGGGGTGTCTCGGAGCGGGAGTGTAGATGTACGGCCCCAACCTCACCGATCGCTCGACCGGCTCATTCTCTCGCTGCTGAGCTGCGAGAACTCCAAAACACCCGTCACCAGTAGCCTTCGTCATATCCCAACTAACGCCGCCCCACTATGGCGGATACTGCGGCGAATGAGTGAAGGAATCTCATGAAAAACACTTATCGCGCGTGGGCGGCCGACGGGGCCGTGCCGGGGCGCGCGGTTCAGCGGGAGGCCGGGGTGAAGTCGCCCCTGTCGTCGCCTCGTTCGCCCGCCGCGCGGGCGTGCACCGCGTACGTGTCGTCGCCCGCGTCGCGCCCGCCGTCCGGGTGGTTGTACTGGCCGGCGAACACGTGCCGCCCGGCCGGCACGGTCCGGCCGGGGCGCAGGGTCCAGCGGTAGACGAGGAAGCCGTCGCGTTCGGCGACCAGCACGTCGAAGTCCTCGGCGGGCAGGGTGCGCCAGTTGCCGGTGTCGGCGACCTCCCCGGCGCGGGCGACGCGCAGCTCGACGGTGAGGGAGGTCAGCGGCTTCGTCACCCTGACCGTGAGGTCGCTCTGCGACCAGTAGGGGTTGGAGCCGGGGTTGATCCTGCCGCCCGCGCGGCCGAGCCCGGCGCCGGGCGACGCGGGCGGCGGTCCGGCGGACGCGGGCGGGCGCGCGGAGGCGGGCGGGTCCTCCGGCGGGGTCGTGGACGGCGCGCCGCCCGCCGCCGTGCGCCGGGGC
>NZ_JASCXL010000087.1:0-39506 GCF_030010595.1 Streptomyces sp. CC224B
CCCGGCGCCGTCTCGCCACCCTGCTCGCCGACCACCCCACGGCGGGCGGCGGACGGCGCGGCACCGCGCCGGACCTCATGGAACTGCTGCCCCAGTGGCTCGCCCTGGCGAACGAGCGGGGGTTCGCGGCCCCGCCGGAGCTGCTGCCCGCGCTGCTCACCGCCGCCCGTGGCCGCACCGATTTGCGCCCCCAGGTCCTGGCCTTCGCGGGCCCGCGGGCCCTGTGGCTGGCGCGGCTCAACGCGGACTGGAAGTTCGCGCTGCGTGCCGCCCCGACCACCCCCTCGGCGCCCGATCAGCGGGACGAGGCGGAGACCGAACGCCGCTGGCAGGAGGGGTTGTTCGCGGAGCGCGTCGCCCTGCTCACCTCGCTGCGGGGACGGGACCCGGACGCCGCGCGCGCGTTGCTCGTGAGCACCTGGACGACGGAGCGGGCCGAGGACCGGCTGATGTTCCTGGACTCGCTGCGCACCGGCCTCGGCCCGGCCGACGAGCCCTTCCTGGAGCAGGCCCTGGGCGACCGCAGCCGCAACGTCCGCTCCACCGCCGCCGAACTGCTCTCCGCCCTGCCGGACTCCGCGCTCGCCGCCCGCATGGCCGCACGCGCCTCCAGTTGCGTGGCGCTCGACCGCACCGCGAGCACCCCGACGCTCACCGTGGAGGCGCCGCACGAGTGCGACGCGGGCATGGAGCGCGACGGCGTCGTCCCCAAGCCCCCCGCCGGGCGCGGGCAACGCTCATGGTGGCTCGGCCAGTTGGTGGAGGCCGCGCCCCTCGCCGTCTGGCCGGGCAGGCTCGGCGGCCGCACCCCCGCCGCCATCGTTGCGCTGCCCGTGGCGGACGACTGGCGCGGCGAGCTGCACGCCGCGTGGTGCCGAGCCGCCGTACGCCAGCGGGACGCGGACTGGTCACGGGTGCTGCTCGGCTCGCCGTCGGCACCCGACGCGGCAGGCCCGGGCGCGGTGTCCCTCGCGGAGCGCGCCAAGCTCCTCGCCGCCCTGCCGGAGGGCGAGCGGGCCGCCTGGGTGGCGGGCTTCATCGACGCGCACGGCCTGTCCGAGGCCTTCCAGCTCCTCGGCGTCTGCGCGGTGCCCTGGGCGCCCGGGCTCGGCCGCGCGGTGGTGGACGCGCTGAACATCGCGCGGGACGCGGGCAGCTACCCCTGGAGCTTCAGCGGCGTCATGGGCCTCGCCGAACGCTGCCTCGACCCCGCCGAAGCAGTACGGCTGGACGCCCTCACCGCCCTGCCCGACGAGCCCGAGGACGCCTCACCCGGCGCCGGGGGCTACTGGGCGGAGGCCTTCCAGCGCCTGGCCACCACCCTGCGCCTGCGCGCGGCGATGCGGGAGGAGCTCACGCCGTGACCACGCCTCTCCAGGGACACCGGCCGCGCGTTCCGCGACCGGCCCTCTCCGGCGCGGAAGGCCGCGCTCAGGGTGGTGCGGCCCGCCCGCCCCGCTCCGGCCTAGGCCCCGGTCGGCTGCCGCACGTTCTCCCTGACCCACTCCACGATCGCCGTGGTGGTCGCCCCCGGCGTGAAGATCTCCGCGACGCCCATCTCCTTGAGCGGCGGAATGTCCTCCTCCGGGATGATGCCGCCGCCGAAGACCTGGATGTCGGCCGCGTCGCGCTCCTTGAGGAGCTCGATGACGCGCGCGAACAGCGTCATGTGCGCGCCGGACAGGATGGACAGGCCGATCGCGTCGGCGTCCTCCTGCAGGGCCGTGTCGACGACCTGCTCGGGCGTCTGGTGCAGGCCGGTGTAGATGACCTCCATGCCGGCGTCGCGCAGCGCCCGCGCGATCACCTTGGCCCCGCGATCGTGGCCGTCGAGCCCCGGCTTGGCGACCACCACGCGGATCGGACCGGCTCCCACACCCATCACTGCCTCCATGTACAGACATCCATGTACGGAAATCCAGCTCTCCCCGCACGGATACCCCGCGCCGCATCGGCCGGGTAGGTGAACGAACGTTATCTCCAGCATCCCGCAGCCCGCAGTTTCGTGGTGGAGAGGGAGGGGGAAATCACACGGTGGGACACGTTCGCTGCGCGCCGCCTCCTTGTCACGGGGTGTAATCGGGGGCCGCGCGAGGGGAGCCGCCGCGAGGTCGCCGCACACCGCGCCGTCAGCCGCACGGCGCGCCGGGTGACGGCACGTCGCCCGCGGTGCGACGCATCGTGGTTCGTCATGCCTCAACCACGGCTTCCCCTGAGGGCACACGGGGGACAGAGGCGTCTGCCCGCGTGCCGACCGGGAGGTCGACATGACGGTCACTAAGGTCCAGGTCGTGCGTCTGTGCGGCGCGCTGCTCCCCGCCAGGCTGGCGGGGATCTCCGTCGCGCTGCTGAAGGCGACGGCCCTGGAGCTGGCGATCCTCGCCGGCCACCTCCTGCTGTACCCCTCGGGCATCGCCCAGGAGCGCCGCCCGGCCCCCCGGCTCGCGCCACCCGACGCCCCCCGGCTGCCGGCACGGGACAAGCCGCCGGTGCTGCTCCTGCACGGCTTCATCGACAACCGCTCCGTCTTCGTCCTGCTGCGCCGCAGCCTCGTCCAGCACGGCAGGCAGCATGTGGAGTCCCTCAACTACTCGCCGCTGACCTGCGACATCCGCATGGCCGCCGAGTTGCTCGGCCGCCACGTGGAGGAGATATGCGAGCGCACGGGACAGGAGCGCGTGGACATCGTCGGCCACAGCCTCGGCGGCCTCATCGCCCGCTACTACGCGCAGCGGCTCGGCGGCGACGCCCGCGTCCGCACGCTGGTCACCCTCGGCACCCCGCACGGCGGCACCCGCGTCGTGCCGCTCGCCGACGCCCACCCGATCGTCCGCCAGATGCGGCCCGGCTCGGACGTCGTCGCGGAGCTGCGGGAGCCCGCGCCGGGCTGCCGTACGCAGTTCGTGAGCTTCTGGAGCGAGCTCGACCAGATCATGGACCCGGTCGAGACCGCCTGTGTCGACCACCCGGACCTGAGCGCGCAGAACGTACGCGTCGCCGGCGTCGGGCACCTCGCGCTGCCGGTGCACCCCGCGGTGGCGTCGGCGATCCGGCAGGCGCTCGACCTCGCGGAGCCGGCGGCCGACACCCCGGCGTCGGCGGACGGCCTGACGGTCGCCTGACCCGACCCGCCCGGCGCGCACCGACCGGGCGCACAACGGCCGCGCGCCCCTCACAACCTCGAACACTTGTCGAACGCAAAGCCAAGGCTGTGCCCACAGTCCGCCGAAAGGCGGCCGAATGCCCGTTTCCTGCGAGCGTGGAACCTGCCGAAGATTGTCGCGCGCGCATACCGCCGGGTACAGTCGCGGCACTGCGCTGCCAGCCCCCATGCTGTCGAGGCGAAAGAGAAGTTGGTGAACGACCGTCACCCGCCGGGGACCCCCACCCCGGCTCCGGCACCCGACGCCGACTACGCCCCTTACGGCTCCTACGACCAGAGCGCACAGCACATCGGCTACGGCTACGACGGCTACGCCACCGGCACCTTCACCGCCACCGGGTTCAACGCCCCGGGCGCGTACGACGGCACGGGCGTCTTCGACACTTCCGGCTCGGGTCTCGCGGTCGGCGGCTTCCCCTCCGACCCGCTCTTCGGCGAACTGCCGGGGCAGGCCTACGACACGGGCCAGTGGGCCACCACGGGTCAGCACCCCCTCGGGCACGACGGGTTCGCCGCGCAGCAGCCGTCCGCACCCGGATCCCCATCCTCCCCGTCTTCCCCTTCGTCCTCGTACGACACGGGCGACCTCGACACGACGGGCCTGTGGGGCTCCGCCGGTTACCGGCCGCTCGCGGACATCCCCGCGCAGCCGGGGCCCGACACCACCGCCACCTGGGACGCCGCCCCGTGGGCCGACGCCCAGCAGACCGGCCAGTGGGCCACGCAGGTCTTCGACACCGGCGCGTACGACGCCACCGCGTGGAACTCCGCCGGCGGTCAGGAGACGTACGACGCGTCGCCCCAGGCGTACGACGACACGTACGGGACGGACGACCGGGACGGTACGGCGCGGGCGGACGGTTCGGCCACCGAGACCGACGGCGCCTACGAGACAGCCGACACGGGGGCGGACGCGTACCGCCAATCGGGCACCGGCGAGGGTGAGTTCACCCCCGGCGACGGCACCGCGGACACGTCCTCCGACACGCCCGGCGACGAACTCGGCACCGTTGAACCGGGAGCGCACCTCGACGAGCACGCCCCCGTCGAGCGCCCCCGTGCCACCCGCGGCGCCGGGCGCACCCGCTCCCGTTCACGCCGTTCCCCCGCCAAGCGCTCCGCGCTGCTCACCGTCGCCGTGCCGTCGGCGTGCGTGATGGGCGTCGCGGGGGTGGCCGCGGCCTCGGTGGGCGGCCTCAGCGGGGGCGACGACGACAAGCGGGTGCAGGCGGCGGCCGCCCCGGACCCAGCGACCGTGCAGCCGTCCACCACGAACACCAAGCTCGACACCCAGCTCGCCAACCTGTCGGCCGACGCCGGTGACTTCGCCGACCGCGCGAGCCGTACGCAGGAACGTATTGACCTGAAGGCCGCCAAGGAAGCCGCGCACAAGAAGGCCATCGCCGAGGCGGCCCGCAAGGAGCGGCTGCGCCCGAAGTTCGCGCTGCCGGTCTCCCAGCACGGCCTCAGCGCGCACTACGGCCAGGCCGGCATCAACTGGATGTCGGCGCACTCCGGCATCGACTTCCCGGTGTCGTACGGCACGCCCGTGATGGCCGCGACCGACGGCGTCGTCTCCACGAAGTGGAACAGCGCCTACGGGAACATGGCGATAGTGACCGCCAAGGACGGCACGGAGACCTGGTACTGCCACCTCTCCACGCACAAGATCTCGCACGGCCCCGTGAAGGCGGGCGACGTCATCGCCTACTCGGGGAACTCCGGCAACTCCACCGGGCCGCACCTGCACTTCGAGGTCCGCCCCGGCGGCGGCTCGGCCATCGACCCGCTGCCCTGGCTGCGCAGCCACGGTCTGGACCCGACGTAGCCCGCGCTCGCATCCTCGTCCCGCCCGCCCTGGCGAGAGGGCACCTCCGCGGCACCCGGCGCAGCTGAAAGCTTTCGGCAGCACTCCCGCGGTCGTCTTGCACCGCTCCCACGGCTTTCCGCAACCGCGGGCTTCCTCGTGGAGGAGGCCACGCCCCCTCCACGAGGCAGGGCCTACAGCTTCTCCACCGGCGCGTACCGCAGCAGCAGCCGCTTCGGCTTGCCCCCGCCGAAGTCCACCGTCGCCTCGGCGTTCGCACCCGAGCCCTTCACGCCGACCACCGTGCCGAGGCCGAACTGGTCGTGCGTGACACGGTCGCCGACCGCGAGCGCGACCACCGGCTTCTCGGACGCCCGGCGCGTGGCGAAGCCCTGCGCGCCCCCGGTGCGCGAACGCGACGACGACAGCGACGACGCCACTCCCCCGGCGGGGCCGGACGACGCGGGCGCCCCCACGGAGCCCGTCCGCTTCCAGTCGACGTGCACCTCCGGGATCTCCTCCAGGAAGCGCGAGGGCGGGTTGTACGAGGGCTGGCCCCAGGCACTGCGCATGGAGGACCGCGTCAGGTAGAGCCGCTCCCGCGCGCGCGTGATGCCGACGTACGCGAGGCGCCGCTCCTCCTCCAGCTCCTTGGTCTGGCCGAGGGCGCGCATGTGCGGGAACACGCCGTCCTCCATGCCCGTCAGGAACACGACCGGGAACTCCAGGCCCTTGGCGGTGTGCAGCGTCATGAGCGTGATGACGCCCGAGCCGTCGTCCTCCTCGTCGGGGATCTGGTCGGAGTCGGCGACGAGCGCGACCCGCTCCAGGAAGTCGGAGAGCGACCCGGTCTCGCCGTCCTGGCGCTCCTGCTCGAACTCCAGGGCCACCGCCGCGAGTTCCTGGAGGTTCTCGATGCGGGTCTCGTCCTGCGGGTCCGTGGAGGACTGGAGCTCGGCCAGATAGCCCGTCCGCTCCAGCACGGCCTCCAGGACGACGGCCGGGCCCGCGCCCGACTCGACGACCGTGCGCAGCTCCTCCATGAGCGTGTTGAAGCGCTTGACGGCGTTCACCGAGCGGGCCGCCATGCCGTACGCCTCCTCGACGCGGCGCAGCGCCTGCGGGAAGGAGATCTTCTCGCGCTGCGCGAGCGCGTCGATCATGGCTTCGGCGCGGTCGCCGATGCCGCGCTTCGGCACGTTCAGGATGCGGCGCAACGGTACGCCGTCCTCCGGGTTGGCGAGGACCCGCAGGTAGGCGAGGACGTCGCGGACTTCCTTGCGCTCGTAGAAGCGGACTCCGCCGACGACCTTGTACGGCAGGCCGACTCGGATGAAGATCTCTTCGAAGACACGGGACTGCGCGTTCGTCCGGTAGAAGATCGCGACGTCGCCGGCCTTGGCCTCGCCCGCGTCCGTGAGCCGGTCGATCTCGTCGGCGACGAACTGCGCCTCGTCGTGCTCGGTGTCGGCGACGTACCCGGTGATACGGGCGCCGGCGCCCGCGTTCGTCCACAGGTTCTTGGGACGGCGGCTCTCGTTGCGCTCGATGACCGCGTTGGCGGCGCTCAGGATCGTCTGGGTGGAGCGGTAGTTCTGCTCCAGGAGGATCGTGGTGGCGTCCGGGTAGTCCTCCTCGAACTGGAGGATGTTGCGGATCGTGGCGCCGCGGAAGGCGTAGATCGACTGGTCGGCGTCGCCGACGACGCACAGCTCGGCGGGGTCGTCGCCCTCGCCCCCCGCGGGGCCGACGAGCTCGCGCACCAGGGCGTACTGGGCGTGGTTCGTGTCCTGGTACTCGTCGACCATGACGTGCCGGAAGCGGCGGCGGTAGTGCTCGGCGACGTCCGGGAAGGCCCGCAGGAGGTGGACCGTCGTCATGATCAGGTCGTCGAAGTCGAGCGCGTTGGCCTCGCGCAGCCGCGACTGGTACATCGCGTACGCCTGGGCGAGGGTCTTCTCGAAGCCGTCGGCGGCCTGGGCGGCGAAGTCCTCCTCGTCGATCAGCTCGTTCTTCAGGTTCGAGATCTTGGCGCTGAAGGACTTGGGCGGGAACTTCTTCGGGTCCAGGTCCAGGTCGCGGCAGACCAGGGCCATCAGCCGCTTGGAGTCCGCGGCGTCGTAGATCGAGAACGAGGACGTGAAGCCCAGCTTCTTGTACTCGCGGCGCAGGATGCGCACGCAGGCGCTGTGGAACGTCGACACCCACATCGCGCCCGCACGCGGGCCGACGAGCTGCTCGACGCGCTCCTTCATCTCGCCCGCGGCCTTGTTGGTGAAGGTGATCGCGAGGATCTGGCCCGGGTGCACCCCGCGCTCGGCCAGCAGGTACGCGATGCGGTGGGTCAGCACGCGCGTCTTGCCGGAGCCGGCTCCCGCGACGATGAGCAGCGGGGAGCCCGCGTGCACGACGGCCGCGCGCTGGTTCTCGTTCAGCCCGTCGAGCAGCGCCGCCGGGTCGATTGCCGGGCGCGGGGCGCCGTCCCGGTAGTACGCGTCCTGGGGCACGGGCGCGTCGAACTTCCCGCCGAACAGGTCCTCCGGAATCGGCTCCGGAGCGCTGTCCTCGGGCGGCGGCGGGGGCTCCTCCTGCCCGCCCTGCGAGGGCGTGAGGTCCGCCAGGAAGCTGTCGTCAAAGAGGCTGCTCATCGCCTCCCGAGTCTAGGCGGCCCCACTGACAGCCGACCCCGGGTTCCGGCCATCGCCCGCGTCCGGCTCCGGTCCTTCCGGCGTCCGCCGGGCCGCCACACCGTGCCGCACCACAGGTGAGCGGCCTCGGGACGGTGCCCGGGCGGCACGCGCGCGGCGCTGAGGACCTCGTGAGGTGCGCAACATCACGAAAATGTTCCGGGCTCGACGGCCCGCCAGAAGCGGAGCGAGAGGCTCCGGCTCGGACCGGATACGGGTCGGCACGGCAGTTCCACCCGCTCCGCGGAGGGCCGGTGCGGGGCCGGTGCGGGGCCGGTATGGCGTGTATGGCGTGTATGGCGTGTGGGCCCGCACCCCTTCCGGAGCGCGGGCCCACACGTGCGGAGCCGGAGAGGGATGCCCTACGTCCACAGGACGGCGATGAAGATGTTCGCCACGGTGAGCGCGCCGACCGCGCCGAACAGCGCCTTGTCGACCCTGTCCTCGTCCCGCTTCACGTACACGAGCCCCAGGATGACGATCAGCAGAGCCATCTTGATGCCGATCTTGAGGTTGTTGACCGCGTTGTCGTCGGCCTGGTTCAGGCCGACGAGGGCCACGCCGGTGATCAGCATGGTCAGGGCGCCGTGCAGCATGGCGGGGCCGAAGCGGGCCGTGCCCTCGCCCATCGCCTTCATCTGGGTCAGGAAGCCGCCCAGGAGCGCGGCGATACCGATGATGTGCAGGCCGACGAAGAGATGGATGAGTACGTCCATGGGGCGGAGCCTAACGGGGCCTGTAGCACCTCCCTCCCGGCAGGTGGGCCACAAGTGCCACCTCGGTCACGGGTACGGGTCGAGCGGACCGCGGCCCGGTCCCGGTCCGGTCGCATTCGGTCACGAGTAGGCCGCACGCGTCACTTCCGCACAACGGGTCACGGTCCGGTGACAGCGAGGTTTAGCGTCCTTGACCGGTGACCGGCTCCCCACCGCCGCCCGGACCAGGGGCGGCAGCCGACCACCACCGCCGAGAAGTCCGGCGGCGTCCCGTCCCCCCTGTGCGCGGCGCCGCCGGACACGTCCCGGACCGCCACCGTGGAAGGACGTGGAGCCTCCGTGGCACAGCACCGCAAGCCGAAGCACCGCTCGCTCAGCGGACACACGGCCCGAACCGCCGCCACCCTCGCCCTCGCATCGGCCGCGACGGTGACCGCCTTCGAGGGCACCGGCCACGCCGAACCGCGCCCCACCACCGGCGAGGTGAAGGCCAAGGTCGACAAGCTCTACCGCGAGGCGGAGATCGCCACCGAGAAGTACAACGGCGCCAAGGAGAAGGCCGACCGGGCCGAATCCGCACTGAAGGACCTAAGCGACGAGGCCGCCCGCAGGACCGAGCGGCTCAACTCCGCGCGCCGGAGCCTGGGCTCCCTGGCCACCGCCCAGTACCGGTCCGGCGGCGTCGACCCCTCCGTCCAGCTCGCGCTCTCCGCCGACCCGGACGCGTTCCTCGACCGGGCCTCGCGTGCCGACCGCGTCGGCCAGCGCCACGCCGCGGAGATCGCCGGCGTACGGCGGCAGGTCCGCGAGCTCGACCAGTTGCACACCGAGGCCGACGACAAGCTCCAGGACCTCAAGTCCCGCCAGGCGGACCTGAGGAAGCACAAGAGGACCGTGACCGGCAAGCTCGGCGAGGCCCGGCGGCTGCTCGCCAGGCTGACCGCCGAGGAGCGGGCCCGCCTGGCCGCCGCCGAGCGCGGAAACGAGCGGGAGGACAGGGGCGAGGACAGGGGCAGGGCGTCACGCGCCGCCCCTCGCCCCGCCGCCGCACCGGCCCCCGGTGCCACGAAGGCCCCCAACGCCCGCGCCGCGCAGGCGGTCTCGTACGCCTACAGGGCGCTCGGCAGCCCCTACGTGTGGGGCGCCACCGGCCCGAACGCCTTCGACTGCTCCGGCCTCACCCAGGCCGCCTACCGCTCGGCCGGCGTCTCGCTGCCCCGCACGACGTACGCCCAGATCGACGCCGGCCGCCGCGTCCCGCGCTCCGAGCTCCGGCCGGGCGACCTGGTCTTCTTCTACTCCGGCATCAGCCACGTCGGCCTCTACGTCGGCGACGGCCAGATGATCCACGCCCCCAACCCGAGCGCCCCGGTACGCCTGGCGCCTCTCGACGAGATGCCGTTCGCGGGCGCCACGCGGGTGGCGTGAGCCGGTGCCGTTCCTCCCCGGCGGCCGGGGCGTCTCTGGCCGCTGGGGGCAGACCCGCCGCTGGGGCGGGGCGACCGCCGGGGCGGGGCGGGCACCGAGGTCAGGCCGAGCGTCGGAGCGGGGCGGGCGTCGAGGTCGGGCCGGGCCGGTCGCCGGTCAGACCGGGCGCCGGTCAGACCAGTCGGCGGGCCGCCGCCCAGCGCGTCAGCTCGTGCCGGTTGGAGAGCTGGAGCTTCCTGAGGACCGCCGACACATGCGACTCGACCGTCTTCACGGAGATGTACAACTGCTTGGCGATCTCCTTGTAGGCGTACCCGCGCGCGATGAGGCGCAGCACCTCGCGCTCGCGCTGGGTGAGGCGGTCCAGGTCCTCGTCGACCGGCGCCGCGTCCGTCGAGGCGAAGGCGTCGAGGACGAAACCGGCGAGGCGCGGCGAGAACACCGCGTCGCCCTCCTGGACCCGGAAGATCGAGTCGACCAGGTCCGTACCGGTGATGGTCTTGGTGACGTATCCCCGGGCGCCGCCCCGGATCACGCCGATGACGTCCTCCGCGGCGTCCGACACCGACAGCGCGAGGAACCGCACCGGACGCTCCGTGTCCGCCATCAACGGGGCGCAACGGCGCAGGACTTCCACACCGCCGCCGCCCGGCAGGTGCACGTCGAGCAGCACGACCTCGGGCCGGGTGGTCGTGATCACCGCGACCGCCTGGTCGACGTCCGCGGCCTCGCCGACGACCTCGACGCCCGTGTGCTCGGTCCGGCCGATCTCCGCCTGCACGCCGGTGCGGAACATCCGGTGGTCGTCGACCAGGACGACCTTCACCCGCCGCGCGGGACCACCTTCGCCCTCTCCCGTCCCGCCGGCCGGATCCACGGGCCCGCCCGCCTCGGTCGCGTCGCTCATGTCGCCGCCGTCCTCTCCATCTCCAGCTCGACTTCGGTGCCGCCGCCCGGCACCGTACGCAGCCGTGCCGTGCCGCCGTTGCGCTGCATGCGGCCGATGATCGATTCTCGTACGCCCATGCGGTCGTCCGGCACCGCGTCCAGGTCGAAGCCCGGGCCCCGGTCCCGAACGGACACGAAAACCGTCTCCCCCTCCACCTCGGCGAAGACCTGCACCGCGCCGCCCTCGCCACCGTACTTGGCGGCGTTCACCATCGCTTCCCGCGCGGCCTGGGTCTGTGCCGTCAGACGCTCGTCGAGCGGGCAGTCCCCGACGACGACCACCTCGATCGGCACGCCGTGCTTGTCCTCGACCTCCGCGGCGTCGCGCCGGACCGCCTCGGCGAGCGTGCCGGGCTCCTCCGCCTCCTCCTTGCCGGTGCCCTCCGGCTTGTACAGCCAGGCGCGCAGATCGCGCTCCTGGGCGCGGGCGAGGCGGCGGACCTCGCCGGGACTGTCCGCGTTGCGCTGGATCAGCGTCAGCGTGTGCAACACCGAGTCGTGCACGTGGGCGGCGACCTCCGCACGCTCCTGGGCGCGGATGCGCATCAGACGCTCCTCGGAGAGGTCCTGCGTCATCCGGACGAGATAGGGGCCCGCGAGGAGGGCTATGCCGACGAGCACGGCGAGCGCCGCCTGGAGCGCCGCGCCGAGGTCGGAGGCGGAGCCGCGCAGCACGAAGATGCCGGAGACACCGACGCCGACGAGGAGCACCCCGGCCGCGGTGCGGGCGATCGTCAGGGTGCGGCGTCTGCGGCCGACCTCCATCCAGCGGGCCCGCCGGGCGTTGTCCGCCTGGCGCCAGACGAGGGCGACACCGGCCGCGACGAGCAGGGCCGGCCACAGATACGCCTTCGTCGGACCGCCGAGGTCCACGCTGCCGACGAAGACCATGGCGACGGCCAGCATCGCGAGGAGCGCGACGAGCTGGCCCTTGTCCGGTCTGCGGGCGACGAGTCTTCGCCGGCCGTCCGGCGCCGTCTCCGTGGCCGTCACGGCGGCGCGGTGCGCCCCGACGCCGCCCACGCCGAGCGGCACGAAGAACCAGAACGCCGCGTACAGCAGCGCGCCGAGGCCGTTCGCCGTGAAGAGGCCGATGAAGATGAGCCGCACCCAGACGACGGGCAGCCCGAGGTGCCCGGCGAGACCGCGCGCGACCCCGCCGAGCAGGCGACCCTCGCCGCTGCGATAGAGCTTCCGCAGCGGCCGCTCGTCTTCGATGGGTGCAGTCGCGGCGTCCGGCATGCCATCGATGGTCACACGCGAGCAGGTCCGGGGACATCAGGGTCGATCCCCGAGACTCCCCTGATCTCGGGGCGGGGCGGGTGGCGGCCGGGCGGTGGGGGCGGGGGTTGGAGCGGGCGCTGGCGAGGCTTGGCTGGGGGTGGCGTGGGCCGGTCGGGGCGGGGGGCCGCGGTCGGGCCGGGGCGGGGCCGCCGGGGCTGTGGCGCGCGGGCCGGGGTGTTGGGGCCGCTTGGCGCTGCGAGGCTGTGGCGCGTGGCGCCGCGCAGGCGCCTGCCGGGCGGCAGCCGCCGGGCTTCGCCGTGCGCGGTGGAGCCCGCGTCAGGGTTCCGGCTCGGGGGACGTCAGGGGCGATATCAGGGTTCGGCCAGGGTTGTCCCGACTGCCGTGGGCGGGCCGCGGCCGTCACCATGGAGTCATGACCGATCAGCAGCCCGCGCCGGGCCCGCAGGCCCCGCCGCGCGACCGTCCGTCCGCCCCGGCCGAGGGGCCCGGCGTGCCGGAGGCCGTGCGGGAGCGCATGTTCCGCCGCGACCGCCGGCACCGCAAGCTGGGCGGTGTGTGCGCGGGGCTCGGGCGGCACTGCGACATGGACCCGGTGATCTTCCGCATCGGCCTGGTCGTGCTCGCGGTCACGAGCGGACTCGGTCTCGTCTTCTACGGCTTCGCCTGGCTGCTCATCCCGTACGAGGGAGAGGAGGAGAACGAGGCGCGACGGCTCCTGACCGCCCGCGTCGACGGGCACGCCCTGACGGCGGTGCTGTTCGCGCTCGTCGGCTGCGGCGTGTTCCTGACGCTGCTGGCCAACGGTACGGCGCTGACCTTCGCGGCGGTCCTCGGCCTGCTCCTCGCGGGTGCGGGGTACTGGTCGCGGCAGCGCGGCGCGCCGGACCCCGACCCGGTGGCCGCGCAGGCGGTGGCCGACGCCCCGCCGGAGACGAAGGCCCCGCCCGTCACGGGCGCCCCTTCCTGGTGGCGCGACCCGATGGGCAAGGACGGCCATGAGAGCACGACGCCGCAGTACTTCTGGGGCCCGGACCCGGTGGCGGTGGAGTACCGGCCGGATGCGCCGCACACCCCGGCAGGACGCGCGCCCGACCCGTCCTCCGGTCCGGGCGGCCGGTCCGAACCGCGCTGGATCGGTGGCTGGGTCTTCCTGGCCGCCGTGCTCGCGGCCTACCTCGGCACGAGCCTGACGTGGGAGGACAAGCCTCTGGGCACCAGCCTGCAGACCGGCTTCGCCTGTGCCCTGGCCGTGCTCGGCCTGGGCATCGCGGTCAGTTCGTTCCTGGGGCGCCTGGGTGCGGGTTCCATCGTCCTCGCGGTGATCACCGCCGCCCTGCTCGCGGCCTCGGCCGCCCTTCCGAAGAACATCACCACGCACTGGATACGCACGGACTGGCGCCCGGCCGCCGCCTCGGACGTGCGTCCGCGGTACGAGCTGGGGACGGGCGTCGGCACCCTGGACCTGAGCCGGATCGACCTCGGCAAGGACCGGACAGTGCGCACCCACGCCGAAGTGGGCGCCGGGAAGCTGAAGGTGATCGTGCCCAAGGAGGCCGAGGTGAAGCTGAGGATCGACGTGGGCGTCGGGGACATCCAACTGCCGAGCGACACCGGCCAGGACGTGGACATCGCTCCCGACAAGCAGGAGAGGACGACCCTGGAACCGCCCGCGGGCACCAAGGACGGCGGCACGCTGGACCTCAGGCTCCACGTCGGCGTCGGGCAGGCGGAGGTAACCCGTGCTACGTCATGAGTTCCAGCCGGGGCGGCTGGTGGCGGGCCTGTTCGTGGGCCTGGCCGGGTTCATCTACGCGGGCGACGCGGGCGGCCTGTGGGACACGCCCTGGTTCGTGATCATCCCGATCGTGGTGGGAGGGCTGTGCCTCGCGGGCGCCACGGCGACCGTGGTGGGCATACGCCAGGGTTCCGCGGGCCGCGGGGACAGCCGCCGTCCCTGGACGCTCACCGGGCACATACCCACCGGTGGCGCCCCCGGCGAGGAGGGCACGGCGCAGGACACCGACGCGGGCAAGGCGGGCCGGGGTTAGCGCAGCCGCAGCCCGGAGGCGTTCCGGCGCCCGGCGCGCCAGGCGTCGACGGAGAGGAAGGACGCCCCGGCGAGCACCAGCGGCAGCCAGGCCATCAGGTACGCGAGGTCGTTGCCGTAGTAGTAGGGCTCGGTGGACCAGCTCATGGTCAGCCAGAGGCTGAGCGAGATGAGGGCGCCGCCGAGCGCGGCGATCCGGGCGAACAGGCCGATGAGGGTGCCGATGCCGACGGCCACCTCACCGAGGGCGATGGCATACCCGAAGCCGACCGGACTCTTCAGGGCCAGGTCCACGAGGTCGGGGATCGCGGAGAGGTCGCGGATGTCGCGCATCTGCTGGCCGATCGAGCCGGGACCGCTCTCCTTCAGGAAGGCGCTGTCGGTGAGCTTGTCCAGGCCCGCGTAGAGAAAGGTGACGCCGAGGAAGATCCTCAAGGGGAGCAGGGCGTAGCGCGAGGCGGAGTCCCGCCAGTCGTTCCGTCCGGCATAGCCGCTGTGGCTGCCCGTGCGCATGCCGTGAGCCATGGCTGTCCGCCGCCTCTCCCGTTGAGCCGTCAACTGACGATACGGAGGAAAGGCAGCCGCCGCTCAGTGGCGTGCGGAGGATTCCATCAGGTGAACCCGGAAACCGCGGGAGGAGGGCGGTCCCGGGCGCACGGAAGACGGAAGGGGGAGCAGTCATGCGCCGATCAGGCACGGTGCGGTCCGCCCGACGGTCCATGGGGGTCGCCCGGCGGTCTACGGGGGCCGCCCGGCGGACCATGAGGGCCCTCGGGCGAGCGGTGCGGGCCGTGCAGGCCGCTCGGTGGTCCGTGCGGGAGGTGCGGCGGCCTGCGGCCAGGGGGCGGTGGTCCGTGCGGGAGGCGTGGCGGTCCGCGCACGGGGCGCGGCGGCCCGTGCGGGACGCGGGGCAGTCAGGCCGGGGCGGGTGGCGGTCTGCTTGGCGGAGGCCTCGGTTCGTGCGGGGGAGGTGGGGCGTCGCGCGGAGGGATCGGCAGGGTGGTCAGTCCGTGACGTCGATGGTGCAGCGGTTGGTCTCGACGCCTGCGGCGGTGATGACTTGGACGTCGACGCGCCCCGGTTCGACGTCGACCGGCACCGGCACGGTCAGGACGGCGTCCGAGGGGTTGGTGAACCCCCCGGTGACGGGGACGAGGGGCACGTGGACGTGGACGGTACCGATCCGGACGGCCATCCGGGCCAGGCGGTCGGCGCTCTGCGCGCCGGGCGGCACGAAGCCGGCGCCGCGGATCTCGATGTCGTCACCGGTGCGGATGGGGGCGTCCAGGTCACCCGCCTCGCGGGCGCGGACGACGGAGAGGATCACGGGCCGGCCGCCTTCGGAGTACTTGCCCGCCACGTATGTGGCCGCCGACACGAGCACGAGGAGAGCGAGCCCCCACGGCAGGTCGGGCAGGTGCTCGGGGTGGCGGGCGAGCCGGACCGCGGTGAAGACGACGGCGGCAGTGCTGATGAGGAAGTACTGGGCGTCCGCGAAGTGCCCGCGGCCCGAGTCGTCGGTGAGGAGGTCGGCGGCCCGCGGCCGGTCGGCGCGCACCTTCTGGAGCTTCTGGCCGAGGACCCTGAGACCCACGACGCGCCGCACGAGCACGGCGACGGCGCAGACGACGGCGAGGACGGTCACGAGGCCCGCGGCGCGGTCGATCTGGAGGCCGTCGATGAGGTCGTCGCGCGCCTCGCGCGTGGACGCGGCGGCGAGTTCGCCCGCGAGCACGAGCACGGCGAAGACGACGAGCAGCACCCAGGAGGCGGCGACGGCCCTCGAGGTGGACAGGCGGTTGTCCTCGCCGATCACCGGCGCGAGGACACCGCCGCGGGCCCGGTGCAGATACGCGGCGCCGGACAGCAGGAACGCCATGACGAGCGCCGCGAGCAGGCCCGCCGTGCGCGCGTCCGACCATCCGGTGCCGACCGCCGTGAGGGCCTGGACGAGCAGCAGCGCGACGACACCCACCCAGACGGCGGCGAGGGTGTACCGCCACAGGCGGGCGAGCCAGGCCTGGCCCTCGGCACGCCCGCGTTCGGCGACGACCCGGGCGGACTGGGTCAGCTCGTCCGACACCCACTGGCGGGACGCGCCCGCCGAGTGGACGACGGCCGCGGGCACCCCGCGCCCGGCCGCCAGTTCGTCGCGCTTGGCGAGGAATGCGGCCACGGCACGCCGGTGTCCCTCGCGTGCGCCGTGCGGGCAGTCGCCGCATGTGCAGCCGCCCCCGTGCGTGCTCTGTCTGGCTTCCTGCACCGCCACCGCGTACGCCGCCTTCCCCGCCCTCGGCCGAGGCCGTGATCGAACTCGCGGCCGGATCTGCGACCGGCCACGGGCTCGCGAACTACCCTGCAACGAGAGGGAATTGTGCCGTACGGACGCCTGTGCGTGTTCCGCGGGTCAGGTCAACGCGGGTGGTCTGCGGACACGTGTGTTGACGGCAGGTCAGCGCGGGGCCGGGGGTGAGCCGGACGGGGTGGACGCGGCGGAGGCGGGCGAGCAGGCCGGGTTCCCCGGGGCTGACGTCCCGCCGAGCCGGTCGGCGGGTGCTCCGGAGCGCCGGACGGCCGGTGGCGATACGCGGGAAGGGCATGCCGTAGGGGTTCACTCGGAAGCAGTCCGGGCGATCACGGGGACGTGGCCCCGAAAAGAGGACAGAAGGTGTCGGGTATGGGCCGCAGACTCGAGGCATGTCGTACGGATGGGAAGCCTTCGCCACCACAGAGCCCGAGTTCGCGGCGACCGTCGAGAAGCGGTTCGGCGCGTTCACCCATCACGTCCTGGCGACGCTGCGCAAGGACGGGTCACCGCGCACCACGGGGATCGAGGTGCGGTTCCTGGACGGGGAGCTGTGGCTCGGCATGATGCCGAACTCGTACAAGGCGCTGGACCTGCGTCGCGACCCGCGGTTCGCCCTGCAGGCGAACCCTGGTCCGGGCACGGAGATGGGGGGCGGGGACGTGCGGATCGCGGGGCGCGCGGTGGAGGTGCGCGACCCCGAGGTCATCGCGCGCTACGCGGACGTGGTGAACCCCCCGGACCCGGACGCGTTCCACCTCTTCCGCACCGAGCTGACGGAGGTCGTCCGTACGTACATCGAGGACGAGCGGTATCTGGCGGTGCTGCTGTGGCGTCCGGGACGGCCGGTGCGGAAGACCCGCCGCACCTGAGGGTCGGCCGTCCTCCGCCGCGCGCACCGCACTGCTCCTTGCGCAGACACGGGCCGTGCCGTTTCCTCGCGCGGCCGGGGCGCGGCACGTCTGTCGCCGTCATCCACCGGGGAGCGCGCTTCTCGTACACGGACCACGGCTTGGGCGGCTCGTGCGTGCGCTTCCCGGGCGTGCGCGGTGCCGCGCGCCCGCTTCGTGCCCCGGGTGCCGTCGGCCCCCCGTACGCGGACGGCGCCGCCCGCCTCCTCCGAGGCGGACGGCGCCGTGCCGGTGCTGCGGGGAGGTCACTCCCACTCGATGGTGCCCGGCGGCTTGCTGGTGACGTCGAGGACGACGCGGTTGACGTCGGCGACCTCGTTCGTGATGCGGGTGGAGATGCGGGCGAGCACGTCGTACGGCAAGCGGGACCAGTCGGCCGTCATCGCGTCCTCGGAGGAGACGGGGCGCAGCACGATCGGGTGGCCGTAGGTGCGGCCGTCGCCCTGGACGCCCACGGAGCGGACGTCGGCGAGGAGCACCACGGGGCACTGCCAGATCTCGCGGTCGAGGCCGGCGGCGGTGAGTTCCTCGCGGGCGATGGCGTCGGCCTCGCGCAGCAGGTCGAGGCGCTCCTTGGTGACCTCGCCGACGATGCGGATGCCGAGGCCGGGGCCCGGGAAGGGCTGGCGCTGGACGATCTCCTCGGGCAGGCCGAGCTCCTGGCCCACCATGCGCACCTCGTCCTTGAACAGCTTGCGCAGCGGTTCGATGAGCTGGAACTCGAGGTCTTCGGGGAGGCCGCCCACGTTGTGGTGGGACTTGATGTTGGCGGTGCCGTTGCCGCCGCCGGACTCGACGACGTCCGGGTAGAGGGTGCCCTGGACCAGGAACTCCACCGGCTGGTCACCGGGGGCCTCGGCGACGATCTCGGCCTGGGCCTGCTCGAAGACGCGGATGAACTCGCGGCCGATGATCTTCCGCTTCTCCTCGGGGTCGGACACCCCGGCGAGCGCGGACAGGAATCGCTCCTGGGCGTCGACGACCTTGAGCTGCACGCCGGTGGCGGCGACGAAGTCCTTCTCGACCTGCTCGGTCTCGCCCTTGCGCATCAGGCCGTGGTCGACGTACACGCAGGTGAGCTGGGAGCCGATGGCCTTCTGCACCAGGGCGGCGGCCACGGCGGAGTCGACGCCGCCGGACAGGCCGCAGATGGCGCGCTTGGTGCCCACCTGCTCGCGGATGGCGGCGACCTGCTCCTCGATGACGTTGCCGGTGGTCCAGTTCGGCTTCAGGCCCGCGCCGCGGTAGAGGAAGTGCTCCAGGACCTGCTGGCCGTGCGTGGAGTGCATGACCTCGGGGTGGTACTGGACGCCGTAGAGCTTCTTCTCGTCGTTCTCGAAGGCGGCGACGGGGACGAGGTCCGTGGAGGCGGTGACCGCGAAGCCCTCGGGGGCGGCGCTGCACGCGTCGCCGTGGGACATCCACACGGACTGCTCGGCCGGGGTGCCCTCGAAGAGGGTCGAGCCGGGCTTGGAGACGGCGAGCGGGGTGCGGCCGTACTCGCGGGCGCCGGTGTTGTCGACCGTGCCGCCGAGGGTGGTCGCCATGAGCTGGAAGCCGTAGCACATGCCGAAGACGGGGACGCCCGCCTCGAAGAGGGCGCCGTCGACGACCGGGGCGTGCTCCGCGTACACCGAGGACGGGCCGCCGGAGAGGATTATGGCCGCGGGCTTCTTGGCGAGCATCTCCGAGACCGGCATGGTGCTCGGCACGATCTCGCTGTAGACCCGGGCCTCGCGGACGCGGCGGGCGATGAGCTGGGCGTACTGCGCTCCGAAGTCGACGACCAGGACGGTGTCGGGAGCGGCGGCAGCGGGAGTCGCTGAGGACACGGCGGCGGCCTTCCGGCGTTGAGCGTGCGCAGGAGGCTCGTGAGGGGGGAGTGCACGAGGGGTGCGCGCGCGGTTGGAGCTGGGGTTGTTTTGTCAATTCTAACGGGAGTGGCTGTCGCGCCTTCGTCGCATCCGACGGGGCCGGGGTTCGGGCCCGGCGCCCGGGGGCCGTCGTCCGAGGTGCCGCGCCACCGACTGCGCGGGGGTTCCGGGCCGGAGGCCGGGGCCGCCGCCGGGGCGTAGTGCCGCGGATTCCGGGTGGGCCCGGACCCGGCGCCGAGGTCGGGCTAGACCCATCCCGGGCCCAGCCGGGACGGAAGCCGGGCCCGGGCTCGGGCCCGCCGCCCGCTCTCCCCCGTGTCACCACGCGCCACGCCCCACATGCCGCCCCCCCACCTTCATCCACACCACCTCGCTCAACACCACCCCGCCCACACCGCCTCTCACACACACCACCCCGCTCACCACCTCCCGTCACACCCCGTCTCACCATGCGAGCCCACCCCCGCCCCGGATTGACCCGGCACGCGCGTGTCGGGGCATACTGGGTTCGTGAACAAGCACCTCGGCTTCCTCTTTACCTATGGCAACCGGCCCGCCGGCTGCCATGGTCGAGCTGCTTGATCTCCTGACAAGCGACTTTCCAGGCGCCCCGGGCCGTAAGGCCCGGGGCGTTCTGTCGTTCCCGGTCCTGTCGTCCCGGAGCGCTCCGCCCGCCACCATTCGCGAGGAGCCCACCATGGCCATGACCACCGCCGCACAGCACACCGCGGCTACCGCCCCGGCAGCCGCCGCCCCCTCCACCACGCCCGCCGAGCGGACCGGCGCCCGTACTCCGGAGGCCGCCGAGCTGATCGGCGGTGCCCGTGAGCGGATCGACGCGCTCGACGACCGGATCATTGGTCTGGTCCAGGAGCGGATGGCGGTCTCCGCGGTGATCCAGGAGGCCCGCATCGGCTCCGGCGGGCGCCGGGTGAACCTGACGCGCGAGATGGAGATTCTCAGCCACTACCGGGACGCGCTCGGCAAGCCCGGCACCGCGCTCGCGATGACGCTCCTGGAGCTGTGCCGAGGCCGCGTCTGACCCGGGGTCCCACCCCGGCCGAGGCGCCCGCCCCCGCGAAGCTCCGCAACGCCCCTGGAAGCACCGGTCAGCACCGGCAAGCCCTGCGAAGCCCCACAAAGCCCCGGCGGACGGAGCCCCGCGCGACGCACGTGCGCGCGCGGAACCGCTGCGCCACGGACCTGAGTTCGGGCGGCCTCTCACCCGTACGGCGCGTGACCGGTTCCCGACGGGCTTCGTTGGTCCCGGTGTCCGTGCCAGCCAGGGGCGGGCCGCAAGAACCACGCGTGGCTCCGCTGGGGCGATGAGGCGTACGGGATCGCGTACGCCGTGGGACCTCGCCCCAGGGTTGTGACCGGACGGCAGGGGACAGCAGCCCGGTCACCCAGGGAACGGTCGGCTCCGGGGACGCCCGGGGCCGACCGGCCCCAGCTCCCTCGTCCGGGTGTTCCCCTCGGGCGCACATAGATGTAGTCGAAACGGTTGCGCGAAGAACCAGCCATCCTTCACGATGCTGACAGGGCACGCGAAAAGCCCCGTACCTCAGAACTCCATTGCCATTGGTCTAAACCAGACGCGCTCCCCTTGAGCGCCGGGGCGGCCACCGGCGTACACGAGCCAGCGGCGTACTCCCCCCGGCGCCGCGCCGAAGCACCGACGCTGCCCTGACGTCGGTGCTGACAGCCAAGGGCCCCGCGGATCCGTCCCGCGGGGCCCTTCGCTCGTCCGGCGGCCACCTCCCGCGGCGCCCGGCAGCCACCGCCTCCAGCAGTCACCGCCCTACGACACCCCCGGCGATGCCGCCCGCTCACTTCAGCGCGGCGAGCTGCGCGTCGATCACCGCCGCCGGGACCTTCGGCTCCGCGTCCGCCTTGTCCGCCGACGACGGGCCCTCGTACCCGCCGTCACGGCTCTCCTCGTTCCTGGCCACGCTCTCCGGGTCGTAGAGGTTCGTCGCGGAGAAGGACGCCAGCGTCGAACCCTGGCGGACGACCGTGACGGCCACACGCTGCACGTAGCGGTCCACGCGGCGGCCGAGCCGGTAGGAGACCGCCTCGTCGCCCTTGTCCGGCGCGGGCCGCGCCGTGGTGCCCGAGTGGCGCCACTCGCCCTTGCGGAACGTGGCGCACCGCTCGGACCCCGCCGCGGTACGCAGGCTCTTCAGCGCCCTGGCGGCATCGCCGGGGGTGTCGTACGCGTACAGCTCGACGGTCGTCGCCGAGGGGTACGCGCCCTTGGCCGTCACTTCTCGGCCGGTGCGGGCCGTCGCTCCCGGCGGGGCCACCGGGGCCAGCAGGTCCGCGAGCGGGGCGCAGGCGGCCGGGGATGCCGGGGCCTTCGCCGACGCGGTGTCCTGTGCGGACGGCTTGCGCGGCGACACCGTGTGGTGCTTCAGGCCCGCCTTCGCCAGGTCGCCCGCGGTCAGGGCCTCTGGAGCCGGTCCCGCCGCGTCGTCGCCGCCGTCCGAACCCCTCGGCTTCGCCTGCGCGGTGGACGACGTACCGCCGTCGCGGCCGTTCCCGTCGCGGCCGTCACCGTCACCGCCGTCGCCCCCGCCGCACGCCGCCGTCAGCCCCAGGGCCGCCACGACCGAGGCCGCGACCACGCCACGCGTCACGACAGTTCTCACGTTCCCCCTGCTTTCACCTTGCACGTTCTCGCGGAATGAGCGGAATGAGCCCTTTCCGCGCCGCGCGGAGTCACCCGCACCCCTACTACGACTGAAGATCACGACGGGTGGTTCCACGGAGCGGCCACCGAACGGAATCGGCCACCGCGGCCCGAAGACGGCTCTTGCGGCCCGCAGACAGCCACCGCGGCGACCCGCAGACGGCCACCGCGACCCGTCCCGCAGACGGTCACCGCGACCGGCCCGGCAGAGGGGAGGCTCGTCAGCCCCAGAAGCGGTACGGGCTCAGGAGCAGGATCGCGAGGATCATGCAGCCCCCCACGATCACCACGCTGCGCACCTGGCGCCACCGCTCCGACCGGCTCGCCGCACGCTGCGGCCCGGTGGGCGCGGCCCGCCAGTCCGCGGGGCGCCAGGGTTCGGCGGACTCCTGCTTGCGCTTGCGGCGCTTGCGGCCGATCGTGCCCTCGGCCTGCCGCCGCGCCTCCTCCTCGTCCAGGCGGCGCAGCCGCTCGGCGACCATGCGCGCCCGGGCGGACGGCTCCTTGGGCGCCGAGGCGCGGATGTCCCGTTCGCTGTCCTCGGCGAACTTCCGCCACACCTCGTCGGGTATGGACGCCTCGTCGTCGGGTTCGCGCGGTGACTGCACGGACACTGTGCCCCCATTCCCCCGCCCTGCTCCCCGCAGCGGGCCTCATCTCGTCTGCAAACGGGGGAAGTTCTACGGCACCGTACGACGGCCGCACAAGCAGCAGTCCTCCCCAGCCTCTCCAGGTGTGACTCAAGCCACATAAAGTTCCCGTGAGTTCGAGTGCAACCATTCACAGGCGACGCAGGTCATGCATGCGTACCTACGGTCACTTCCGCGTAACCCGCGCGGAGGCCTCCAGCTCCGTGCCACGCGGTGACGCGCGGTACGCCGGACTCACTGAGGTCTTCATGAAGCTTCGCCGTGCTCTGGCCACAGCGGCCGCGACCGCCGCTCTCGCCCCGCTCGCGCTGCTGTCGGCCCCGGCCGCGCTCGCGACCGAGGGCGGCACCACAACGCCCGGAGCGACGGCGAACGAGACCCCGGCACCCCCCGGCGAGCCCGCGCCGGGCCCGGAGGACCCGGCGGAGAAGCCTGCCGACAAGCCCGGCGCCCCCGGCACGCCCGGAGACCCCGCCGACCCCGCGAACCCCGGCAACCCGGGCACGCCCGGCGGCGACGCCCAGAAGCCCGGCGGCAACCCCGGTGACAACCCCGGCGACACCCCTGGCGAGAAGCCGGGGCAGAAGCCCGGCGAGGAACCCGGCGGGACGCCCGGCGGCAAGCCGGGAGAGCCGGGCACCGAGCCCGGCGGCAAGCCGGGAGGAAAGCCCGGCGAGAAGCCCGGTCAGAAGCCCGGCGGCGACGAGGGCGGCAGGCCCCCGGCCGAGGACGACGGCGGAAAGGACCCCTCGCCGGAGCCCTGCGAGGTCGACGACGACACCGGCGAGGACCTCGACAGCCAGTTGGAGCTCGGCGTCACCGGCCTGCCCGGGAAGATCGTCGCGGGCAGCGGCTGGCACGAGTTCACGCTGGCCGCGACCAACCGCGGCGACGAGGACCTCGGCGACGTCGACTGGCTCGTGGCCGCGGACAACTTCTCCGACAGCGAGCACGCCGAGGACTGGCTGAGCACGTACGCGCGCATCCAGTACTTCGACCGCACCGCCAAGGGCTGGAAGTCGATCGTCGACGAGGCCGGGGACGGCAGTTACTTCGACAAGACCACGCTCGGCCCCGACCAGCGGATCGAGCTGGAGCTGCGCCTCGACATCAGCGCCAAGGCCCCGGCGGGGCCGGGTTACGCGCTCGGCCTCGGCGGTTACACGGACGCGGAACTGGGCTGTGAGCACAGCTCGTTCTCGTTCTTCGAGTTCACGGTCCTGGAGCCGGGCAGCGACAACGAGGACCCCGGTGAGGCCGAGGAGAAGCCGGCCGAGGGCACGCACAGGCCGGCCCCCAGGCCGCAGGGCGGCGCCAAGGAGATCAGGCGGACCTCCACCAACACCTTCACCGACACCTCGCCCACCGGCACGCCCACCGGCAGCCTCGCCGAGACCGGCTCCAGCAGCGTGCTGCCGGCCGTCGGCGTCGTGGGCGGCGTCGCGGTCGCCGTGGGCGCGGGCGCCGTGTTCATCGTGCGCCGCCGTGGTCACTCGGACGCCGCGTGACGGCTGCTCGGACGGTACGCGAGGCGACACGCGCGCGGGTCTGAGACGAGAACCACCACAGACGGGAAGGACCTGCACTCGGAGGGGGGTGCAGGTCCTTTCGCATGCCGGGGCCGGGCCCAGCCGCCCCCCTACGGCCCTACGGCCCTACGCCCTACGGCCCTACGGCCTACGCCGAAGGCTCCCCCGCCCCGTCCGCCACCTTCTTCGGCGGCACCACCGGCACCCCCAGGAACGGCAGCCGCAGCGCGCCGAACGCGTCCGCCGGGACCGCCGGGGACCGCGGCTCGACCGGAGCGAGGCGGACGTAGGCCGCGCCCGGGGCCGGGCGCGGGTCCGGGTCCCCCTTGTTGGGCCAGAACGACATGGCACGCTCCGCCTGGGCGGTGATCGTCAGCGAGGGGTTCACGCCGAGGTTCGCGGACACCGCCGAACCGTCGACCACGGAGATGCCCGGGTGCCCGTACAGACGGTGGTACGGGTCTATGACGCCCGTCTCCGGGCTGTCGCCGATCGGGCAGCCGCCGAGGAAGTGCGCGGTCAGCGGGGTGCCCATCAGCTCGCCGACGTTCGAGCCGGAGAAGCCGTTGATCTCGGCCGCGAGGAGGCTCGCGGCGCGCGTCGCCTCCGGGATCTGGTCCGGATTGGGCGCGCCGTGCCCCTGCCGGGCCGTCAGGAGACCCTTGCCTATGCCCTTCTCCTTGCGGTACGTGGTCAGCGAGTTGTCCAGCGTCTGCATGACCAGGCCGATGATGGTCCGCTCCGACCAGCGGCGGTTCGACAGGGAGCGCAGGGCGAGCAGCGGGTGCCGGGCGGTGTTGGCGAACCAGCCGGCGACGCGCGCCTTGCCGCCCTTGACGGTGTACGGGACCTGGAGCACGGTCAGGCTGCCCATCGCGTTGGACTTCTTGCCGTAGCGGACGGGCTCGATGTGCGTGGTGTCGTTCGGGTGGATCGACGAGGTGATGGCGACGCCCCGGGTGAAGTCGACGCGGCCGCCGGGGCCGAGCAGGCCGGGGTGGCGCCGCCGGTAGCGCCGGTCGGTGGTCTGCGCGCCCACCAGCGCCTCGGAGTTGGTACGGGTCAGCTCGCCGAGCCGCCGCGACAGGTGGGGCAGCAGATGGCTGTCCTTCATCCGGTGCAGCAGCGTCTGCGTGCCGTACGTACCGGCGGCGAGGACGACGCGGCGGGCCCGGAACGTGCGGCCCCTGCCCTTGCGCCGGTTGTCGGTGGGCAGCGTGGCCAGCGCGTAGCCGCCGCGCGAGTCCTCGGTGAGGGCGACGACGGTCGTCATCGGGTGGATGACCGCTCCGGCCTTCTCGGCGAGGTACAGGTAGTTCTCCGTCAGCGAGTTCTTGGCGCCGTGGCGGCAGCCCGTCATGCACTCGCCGCACTCGTTGCAGGCGCGCCGGGACGGCCCGGCGCCGCCGAAGTACGGATCGGGAACTTCGGTGCCGGGGCCGGCCGTTGACTCACCGGTGGCGTCCCGCCCGTCACCGAAGAAGATGCCCACCGGAGCCATGTGGAAGCTGTCGCCCACACCCATGGCCTCGGCCGCCGCCTTGAGATGGACGTCGGAGGGAGTGGTCGTCGGATTGAGCCGCACGCCCAGCATGCGCTGGGCCTGCTCGTAGTACGGACGCAGCTCGTCCTGCCAGTCCGTGATGTCCTTCCACTGCGGATCCTCGAAGAACGCCGCAGGCGGTACGTAGAGCGTGTTCGCGTAGTTCAGCGACCCGCCGCCCACGCCCGCGCCCGCCAGGACCATCACGTTGCCGAGCAGGTGGATGCGCTGGATGCCGTACAGGCCGAGCGCGGGGGCCCAGAGGTAGTTCTTCAGGTCCCAGGAGTTCTTCGGCAGCGTCTCGCGCGTGAAGCGGCGCCCCGCTTCCAGCACGCCTACGCGGTAGCCCTTCTCCGTGAGCCGCAGCGCCGATACGGCGCCGCCGAAGCCGGACCCCACGACGATGACGTCGTAGTCGTACCCCTCGCTGTGCCCCCCGCCCTCGCTGTGGACGGAGTTCTCCTGTGGCATCGGCTCTCCTCGACATCCGCGGGCTGTCTGTGGCTGGTCGCGCGGTTCCCCGCGCCCCTGCGGGGCGCTGCCGTACCCGGCACGGGTCTCGCCCCGCCGCCTCCGGGGCGCTCCCGTCAGCGCAGGCGCAGCGCCTTCATCACCTTCAGGCTCGTCGTCATGAGGGCCGCGTACCTCTCGTCGTCCATGCCGAGGGACGGCGCCAGCGGGAGGAGCCGCTGGTGGGCCACGGTCTGGGCCTCGGTGTACTTGAGTATGCCCTCGGAGCCGTGGCGGCGGCCGAGGCCGGAGTCCTTCATGCCGCCCATCGGGGACTGCACGCTGCCGTAGGCGGGCGCGTAGCCCTCGTTGATGTTGACGGTGCCCGTGCGCAGGCGGGCGGCGACGGCGCGGCCGCGCTTGCCGTCCCTCGTCCAGACCGAGGAGTTCAGGCCGTAGGGCGTCGCGTTGGCGAGCTCCACCACCTCGTTCTCGTCGGTGAAGCGGTAGACCGAGACCACCGGGCCGAAGGTCTCCTCCGTGCACACGGCCATGGGCGGCTCGACGCCGTCGAGGATGGTCGGCTCGTAGAAGTACGGGCCGACGTCGGGCCGGGCCACGCCGCCCGCGACGAGCGTGGCGCCCTTGGCGACGGCCTCGTCGACGTGGCGCCGGGTGGTCTCCAACTGCCGCTCGCCGACCAGCGAGCCCATGTCCGCCCCGTACGCGAGCGAGCGCCCGAGCCGCAGGGCCCTGGTGCGGGCGGCGAACCGCTCGACGAAGGCGTCCGCGACCGACTCGTGCACGTACAGCCGCTCGATCGAGATGCAGAGCTGGCCCGCGGACGAGAAGCAGGCGCGGACGGCGCCCGCGGCGGCCTTGTCCACGTCGGCGTCGTGCAGGACCAGCATGGCGTTCTTGCCGCCGAGTTCGAGGGAGACGCCGACGAGCCGGGCGGCGGCGCCCGTGGCGACCTCGCGGCCGGTGCGCGTGGAGCCGGTGAAGGAGACGTAGTCGGCGTGGGCCACGACCTCCGGGCCGATGACGGGTCCGTCGCCGAGCACGACTTGGAAGGCCTCGGAGGGCAAACCGGCCTCGACGATGAGGTCCCGCGCCCACAGGGCGGTCAGGGCGGTCTCCGTGTCCGGCTTCATCACCAGCGCGTTGCCCGCGACGAGCGCGGGCAGCGCGTCGCCCACGGACAGCTCGAGGGGGTAGTTCCAGGGCGCTATCTGCCCGACGACGCCGCGCGGCTGGCGCGCCTCGGTGACCTGGGTCAGGACCGGTACGACACCGGTGTGCCGCTTGGGGTTCAGGTAGGCGGCGGCGCGGCGGCCGTAGTGGCGGGCCGCGACGGCGACGGCCTGGACCTCCTCATGCGCGTGCAGCCGCGCCTTGCCGGTCTCCAGCTGTATCAGGTCGAGCACCTCGGCCTGGCGCTGGAGCAGCAGGTCGTGGAAGCGCAGCAGCACCGCCGCGCGCTGCCGCACCGGCGTGCGCGCCCACGCGACCTGGGCGGTGCGGGCCCGCTCGAAGGCGGTGGCGACGTCCTGCGGCGTGGACGCGGGCAGGTCGGCCAGCTTCTCGCCGGTGAACGGCGTGTGGTTCGCCGTCCGGCCCGAGCCGAGCACACCGCGGGAGAGCTGGGCGACCAGCTCGGGCGTGACCACGTCGGCGGCGGTGCGGGCGCCGCGCGGGGCCGGAGCGATCGGGTTCGTGCCGAGGGGTGCCGCGGGGGCCTGCGTGTCCGTCATGACGGTGAGCGTATGCCGGGGCGGACGCTTTGGGTACCCATGGGTAACAGGCTTTTACCGGCCTCGCGCGCCACCCCGTGCGCCCTCCCCCACCGCGCCAGTGCCTGCTGGCAGCAAAGCCGCTGATCAGGGGCGTTGGCCGGAACCCAGCGCCGCCTTCCCGACCTTGAGGCGGTCCCGCGCGGCCTTGAAGAGAGCGGTGCCCTGCTTCTCGAGGACGGCGACCCCCTTGGGCATCCGCACCATGAGTTCGTACGCCTCCCCGGCGTCGGTGAGGATAAGCAGCCGCATCTCGCGGATGGCGGCCGCCTGGTCCGGGTCGCCGTCGTCCTCCTTGTACGTGGCGTCGAGCAGGGCGGCGTCCTGGCCGCGGAAGCGCGTCGGGGCCGAGGTGGTGTTGGCCTCCAGGTACGCCGGTGACTCGTACGACTTCATCTCCTTGTTCGCCCAGGCGACGGCGTTCGCGGCGGGCGCCCCGGCGGGCTTCGTGAGCCGCAGGGAGACCCGGCCGCCGGGCTCGGAGTACTCGACGAGCGGGTTCTCGCGGTCGCGGACCACCTCGGTGTACGAGGCGGGCACGGCGACCTCGGCCGCCAGTCGCGCCTCCTTGTGCACCTTCCAGCGCCCGCCGGCCGAGGGCGACGCCGGCGGGTCCGGCTCGGGATAACCGGGCGGAGCGGGCTCACCCTCCTCGATGTCCCCGCCGCTCGACCAGCCCCCGGCCTCGACGGCCTCCGCCTCCCCGCCGTCTCCCCCGTCGCCGCCTCCGCCGACGGAGGTGCCGAGCCAGACGCCGCCGCCGACGAGGAGCGCGCCGACCAGGGCGGCGGTGACCAGGGGCTGGACGCGCCGGTGGAGGGGGGCGCGGTCCTGCGACCGCGTGGCCGCGGTGTCCCCGGGCTCCTCCCGCGGCTGCGCGGCGGTGGCCTCCTCGGGCACGGGGGCCGTGTCGCCCTCCGGCCGGGCGGCGGAGTCCCCGGCCCGCGCAGACGTACGGTCCCCCGGCCGCGCGGCTGCGGCGTCCCCGGCCGCGGACGTGGACGTGGTGCCGGGCTCCGGACCGGCCGCGTCCGCCCGGTCGCGCCCCGCCACCGCCGCCACCGCCGCCAGCGCCGCCGCGACCTCCGGGGCGGACGGGCGCCGCTCGGGCTCGCGGGCGAGCAGCCGCTCGATCAGGGGAGTCAGCTCGCCCGCCCGCGTCGGCCTCGGCACCTCCGCCGAGAGCACCGCCGCCAGGGTCGACTCCAGCGTCGGGCGCCGGAACGGCGAGGAGCCCTCCACCGCCGCGTACAGCAGCACCCCCAGCGACCACAGGTCGGAGGCCGGGCCCGCGCCGGGGGACGCCATCCGCTCGGGCGCGACGAACTCCAGCGAGCCGACGAACTCCCCGCTGACCGTGAGGGCCTCCTCGCCCTGGATGCGGGCGATGCCGAAGTCGGTCAGGACGACGCGGCCGTGGTCGCCGAGCAGCACGTTCGCGGGCTTCACGTCCCGGTGGACGATGCCCTTGGCGTGCGCGGCCGCCAGCGCGCCGACGAGCGCGAGGCCGACGCGCGCGGCCTCGGCGGGCGCCAGCGCGCCGCGCTTGAGCACCTCGTGCAGCGACTCGCCCCGTACCAACTCCATGACGATCCACGGCTGTTCGTCGTCCTCGACGACCACGTCGTGGATGGCGACGGCCGCCGGGTGCTCGACCCGCGCCGCGGCCCGCGCCTCACGCCGGATACGGGCGTACGCGCGCCGCCCCGCCTCGTCCCGCGGGTCGCCGGGCAGGCGCGGCTCCTTCACGGCGACCTCGCGGCCCACCAGTTCGTCGACGGCACGCCACACCGTGCCCATGCCCCCGGAGCCGATGCGCTCGACGAGCCGGTACCGGCCCCCGATCACCCGTCCGCCGTCAGTACTCATGTGCCATGAGTACCGCGCGGGGGTCGGCGGGGGCCAGTCCGGTGATCACCCTGTGACCGCCCGTCACCCCACGAGGGGCGCGGGGACCTCCGGCGTCAGGGCTTGTCGATCTCCAGGCTGTCGATGGCCTTCCTCGCCACCTCGCGGCCCCGCTCGGTGAAGTCGCTCTTGGCCGGGTAGTCGATCCACAGCTTGTACATGTCGCCGGACGTCGTCCGGTAGTAGAAGATCCTGGCCTCGCGCGGGTACTCCACCTCGCTCTCCTTGTTGGTGTACGGGATCAGGTTCTCCGCGGACTGGTTGCCCTTGTACTCGCCCTGCGTGGTCTTCCTGCCGGGCCGCAGCGAGTCCGGGCTCAGCGACGAGCCGAACACCGAGCTTCCCTCGTCCAGGGCCTTCATGTCCTCGTACGCCTCGGCCATGGAGGTGGCCGCGATGTACTTCAGGTCGTCCTCGGCCTTCTTGTCCAGCCCCAGCGTCACCGTGATCGCACCGCTGGAGTCCCGGTACGAGACCCAGTGCTCCTTCGGAGCCGGTGCGGAGGGGCCCCAGGTGGCGTACCCCTTGGGCACCGACACCGAGGCGCCGAGTTCCTTGGCCGTCTTCCGCTTCCAGTCCCCGCCGTCGGAGGAGCCGCCGAACGGGTCGAGCGCCACGAGCACCCCCGCCGCCACCACCGCGGCCAGCACCCCGCCGACGGCCGCGAGCGCCCTGCGGCCGAGGAACACGCCCTTGCCGCGCGGCGCGGGGTCCCCCGCGACGGTCACCACCCGCGTGGGCGGCGGCTCCGGCGGCCTGGCGGCCTCTTCGAGGAGGGCGCGCACCCGCGCGGCGCCCGGACGGTGGGCCGGGTCCTTGTGCAGCAGGCCGTTGATGGCCTCGGCCAGCGGACCCTGGGCGGAGGCGGGCGCCGCGGGCGTGGCGTTGAGGACCGACTGGAGCGTCGCGGGCGTGTTGCTGCGCCGGAACGGCGAGACCCCCTCGGTCGCCGCGTACAGGACGACACCGAGCGACCAGAGGTCGGAGGCGGGGCCCGGCCGCTGGCCGAGGACGCGCTCCGGGGCGATGAACTCGGGGGAGCCGACGAAGCCGCCGGTGTCCGTCAGGTTCGTCTCGCCCTCGATCTGGGCGATGCCGAAGTCGGTGAGCACGACCCGGTCGTGGTCGCCGAGCATGACGTTGTCCGGCTTCACGTCGCGGTGCAGGATGCCCGCCGCGTGCGCGGCCTCCAGGGCGCCGAGCACCTCCAGGCCGACGCGCGCCGCGTCGCGGGCGCCGAGCGTGCCCTCGCGCAGGGCCGCGCCGAGCGAGCGGCCGCGTACGAACTCCATGACGATCCACGGCCGACCGTCCTCGAACACGACGTCGTGGACGTTCACCACGGCCGGGTGGTCGAGGCGGGCGGCGGCGCGGGCCTCGCGGCGCATCCGCTCGAAGGCGTTGGCGCGTTCGCGCTCGGGCACGTGGTCGGGGACGCGCGGCTCCTTGACGGCGACCTCGCGGTCCACGGTCTCGTCCTTCGCCCGCCAGACCGTGCCCATGCCGCCGTGGCCGAGCTTGGCGAGCAGCCGGTACCGGCCACCGACGAGCCTGCCGGCGCCGGGCTCCGCCGAACGGGGCGCGTGGGGCGGCTGGTTCCCCTGGTTCGCCTGGTTCGGCGGGTGCGGGTGGTTCGGCGGGTGCGGCTGGTTCGGCACCGCCTGCGTCGGGGCCGGGGGCCCGGTCGGGGCCGGGGACGGCGGGTCCGGGTCCGGTGTGGCGTCCCGCTCCGGCGGGCGCGGAGGCTGAAGCCCGTAGCTGGTGACGTCGTTCGGGCTGTAGGAGGCTCCCCCGTCGTTACTCATGGACCCATCAGTACCGTGCCGAGCGTGTCTGATTCCAGCCGGGTCACGCACTTGTGACCGGGGTGATGCACGGGCCGGGAACCACGCGCGCACGGGCCGGGAAACGCGCGCCCGCGGCCCGGGTTCCACGCCGGCGGAGGCCGCGTGCCGCACCCTGCCGACGGCGACCGGTCAACGGCACCCTGCCAACGGCAACCCGTCAACGGCACCCTGTCAACGGCGTACGAACGTGTCCACCGCCGTGTCGAAGTGCCGCCGCGCCCCCGGCGCCTCGGCCAGCGGCGCCGACATCCACACGTCGTACATCCGCCCGCCCTCCACCCAGCACAGGTCGAACGTGCGCCGCGCGCCGTCCGCCCCCTCGGAGGCGTCCCAGGTGAACTGCCACAGCGCGGCCGGGCGGCCGTTGCGCGTGGTCTCGGTGACCTGGCCGTCGCGGTAGCCGGGGGTCAGCGCGGGCCCCTGGGCGTGCGCGCGGCGCTGGGCGGCGAGCGGGCCCCCGGGCACCGGCTCGGCGGACTTGATGCCGATGCGGAGGCCGCCGTCCGGGGAGCTGTAGAAGACGCTCGGGCCCTCCGCGGTCCGCCGGTAGCCCTCCGGGACGGCGAGGGCGAAGCCGCGCGGGTCCTTCGCCAGGCGGTAGCCGCCCGGCGGGTCCGGGGTGGAGGGCCGGGGCGAGTCCGGGGTCTTGGTGACCGTCGAGGTCGCCGTGGGGCGCGGGGCGCCGGTGTCCGGTCCGGTGCCGTTCTGGGAGGCCGAGCTGGGCGGGTTCCGGGCGCCCCCGTCGCCGTCCCGGCCGAGCAGCAGCGCGGCGGCCGAGACCGCGCCCACCGCGACGGCGGCGACGAGCGCGGCGGCCACCAGGACGGCGCGGCCCTGCCGGCGGTTCAGCCGGGAGAACCGGGCCGGCGGCCCCGGCCGGTACGGGTCGTCCGGCAGCGGCAGCAGCACCGTGGCCCTGGTGCGCGGGTATCGGGGCAGGTCACGCGGGGCGGGCGGGTGCCGCCCCGGCCGTAACGCGGCGGGCAGCAGCCCCGTCCCCGGCCGGTCGCCGGGGGACCCGGGCATCGTGCCGGTGAGGACGTACGCCCGCAGCAGCTCCTCCGCCGCGGCCGCGTCGAGCCGCCGCTCCGGGTCGCGTTCGAGCAGGCCGAGGACGACGGGCGCCAGGGGTGCGGCGGCGGGCGGCGGGTGGATCTCGTCGAACACGACGGCGTGCAGCACCCCGCCGATGGAGTCCCGGCGGAACGGCGACTCACCGCTGACCGCCGCGACGAGCAGCGCCCCGAGCGACCACAGGTCGGACGCGGGGCCGGTGCGCTCGCCGGACATGCGCTCCGGCGCGGTGTACTCGGGCGAGCCGACGAACGTCCCGCGCTCGGTGAGCGTGGTCGCGCCGCTGACCCGCGCGATGCCGAAGTCCGTCAGGACGACGCGCCCGGTGGCCTCCTCGATGAGGACGTTCGCGGGCTTGAGGTCGCGGTGCAGGATCCCGGCGGCGTGCGCGGTGCGCAGCGCGCCGAGCAGGTCGAGGCCCACGCGGGCGGCCGCGTGCGGGCCGAGCGGCCCGGAGCGCGCGATGCGCCGCGCGAGCGAGACGCCCTCGACGTACTCCATGACGATGTACGGCTGGCCGTCGTGGAGGACCACGTCGTGCACGACCACGATGTGCGGGTGCTGCAGCCGGGCCACCGCCCGGGCCTCGCGCAGGGTGCGCTCGCGCTGCCGGGCGGCCTCCGCCTCGGAGAGCGTCTCGTCGACCGCGAGCTCCTTGACGGCCACCCGGCGGCCGAGGAGCTGGTCGGTCGCCCGCCACACGACGCCCATGCCGCCGCGGTCGAGCCGCGCTTCCAGGCGGTAACGACCGGCGATCACACGGGTGCTGTCACCCAGGCTCCCCATGCGGCCATCATGCCCCAGAGGTGTGGCCCTCGATCCGCCTGACCGCGGGCGATGCCCGGGACCGGCCAGTTCAGGCCGCCCGCGGGGGAGACAGGCGTCGGTTCAGGCCAGGGGGACGGGGCGTGCCCGGACCGCGCCCCGTACGCGGCGGGCGCGCCGGCTTCCCTCCGTACGCGGCAGGCGCGCCGGCCCCGCACCCCGTACGCGGCGGGGCGCGTCAGTCCCGCCAGCCGCGCAGCACCGCGTCGAACTGTTGCCGCGTCTTCTCCCAGCTGTCCTCGGGAGCCGACATGTAGATGACGTACTCGACGCCGTCCTGGCTGATGTACGCCTGCTCGATGGCGTGCCGGGGGCCCTTGGTGGTGTCGTTGGACCCCGCCGTCCAACTGAACTCCCACAGGGCGCCGGGGCCGTCGCGGAACGTGTTGGAGTTGAGGTGCAGCCGCCGGTAGCCGGGCAGCTTGAGCTGCCGCTCCATGGCGAGCTGGTGGGCGTAGGGGGTGTCGAAGTCCGGGCTGCGGTCGACGCCGATGCGGACGAAGTGGCGGCCGTTGTCGGGCGTGTAGTCGATCTGGCTGCCGTCCACCCGCCGGGTCCAGCCCTTGGGCAGCATCAGGCTGAAGCCCTCCGCGTCCCGCACGCGCACCCAGTCCGCGGGGATCCCGCCGACGACCTTGCCGCCGTCCTCGCCGCCGTTCTTGTCGCCGCCCTTGCCGTCGGTCCGCTCACCGGCCGTCGCCCGCGTGCCGCCGTCCCCGTCGCCGCCGTACTGGAGGTAGCCGAACACCCCGCCGCCGCCGAGCAGCGCCGCCGCGGCCACCAGGGCGAGCCGCCGGACCCACCGCCCGCGCCCGTACCCGGGGGCGGGGGGCAGGCCGGGGCCGGGCACGGCCGTGGTCCGCTCGGCGGTGGGCGGGGCCGGCTGCCGGGCGGTCCGCGCGGGGACGTACGCCTGGGCCGCGCTGGGGCGCCGCCCCTCCGCGGCCTCCGCCAGCATCTGCTCCGCCTCGTCCACGCTCGGCCGCGCGTGCGGGTCCTTGCGCAGCAGGGCGGCGATGACGGGCGTGAGGGCGTCCGCGTGCGCGGGCGGGGCGGGCTCCTCCGTCACCACGGCCTGCATGGTGCCGAGCGGCGAGGTGCGCCGGAACGGCGAACTGCCCTCGACCGCCGTGTACAGCGTCGCGCCGAGCGCCCACAGGTCGGACGCGGGGCCCGGGTTGGCGCCGCTGACCCGCTCGGGCGCCAGGTAGTCGACGGAGCCCACCACTTCGCCGGTGCGCGTGATGGTCTTGTCGCCCTCGATCGCGGCGATCCCGAAGTCGGTCAGGAGCACCCGGCCGTCGTCCGACAGGAGCACGTTGCCCGGCTTGACGTCGCGGTGCAGCACCCCGGCCGCGTGGGCGGCGCGCAGGGCGCGCAGCACCCACAGGCCGATCCGGGCGGCCTCGCGCGCCTCCAGGCGGCCGCGCTCCTTGACGGCGTCGGCGAGCGAACACCCCTCGACCAGCTCCATCACGATCCACGGCCGGTCGTCGTACTCCAGGACGTCGTGGACGGTGACGACCGCCGAGTGGTTGATCTGCGCCTGGGCGCGGGCCTCCGTCTGCGTACGGGTCAGCAGGACCGCGCGGTCGGCCTCCTGCACCCACTGGGCGGCCGTCAGCTCCTTGACGGCGACGGCCCGGTGGAGCACCTCGTCCCGCGCGCGCCACACCCGCCCCATGCCGCCGGTGCCGATGGACTCACCGAGCCGGTAGCGGCCGGCGAGGAGCAGGCCCTGCATGTGATTCACGTTCCCCCGCAGTTGGTCTTGACAGGGCCCAGGATCTTGACAGAGCCAAGGGTAAGGAGGCACGGGGGCGCGCGGAACGGGTGGGGTCCGCGGAGAGCGCGCCGAGACGGACGCGGCACCGGTTTCCCAGGCTTTCGTCGCCGTCCTTCCATACTTTCACCACGTATGGAGTGACTACTTCCGGATGCGGGACGGTTCCGGTCCGAGCGGCATCCGGGGCCGGGCAGGCGCGGGCGGCCCGGACGCGGGGGTCAGCGGGGGCCCGGCGCGCCAGGCGTGCTGGCACTCCGGCTCATGTCCCGTACGTCACCTGACGGCCTGGTAGGACTTCGCCGCCTGCTCGTACAGCCGGTCCACCTCGTCCCGCTCGGCCTCCGGGCCGCGGACCTGCACCACGTGGTACGCGCCGTCCACGATCAGCGCCAGGTTGCGGACGAAGACCTCGGTGCCGTCCGGGCCCTGCCAGGTGAACTGGCCCTCCGCCATGGCGCGGCCGCCCACGTCGACCCGGCGCATCCCGCTGGACGTGGCCCAGGACGAGTCGCGGAACGGCTGGAGCTCGCGCTCGTCCTCCTTCTGGTACTTCATCGGGTCCGTGCCGAAGTCCCCGGTGCTGTCCCGGCCCGGCACGACGAGCAGCTCGAACTTGCCGTGCGTGTACAGGACCTGGCCCCGGCCGTTCTTGGGCTGCCGGTCCCAGCCGCTGGCCACGGCGACGCGGAAGCCCTCCGCGTCCTTGCGGAGCGCGAAGCCGGGCTCCAGGTCGGGCGCGGTGGTCTGCGGCTCCTGCGAACCGGGGGACGCGCCGCCGTCCGGGCTCTCCCGCGGGCTCGCACCCTCCTCCTGGCCCTGGTCCCCGCCCGGCTTCCCGTCCTCGTCCGGCCGGTCGTCCCCGGCGGGCCCGCCGCCCGGAGCGGCGCTGGTCCGCCCCGCGTTCCCGGTGCGCCCCGCGCCCTCGTTCTCGTCGGCCTTCGGCATGAACAGCAGCGCGTACGCGACCGCCGCCACCAGCCCCGCCAGTATCACCAGGAGCAGCACGCGGCCGAGCGACCGCGGCCCGCGCGCGGGACGCGCCGTCCGCTCCGGGCGCGGCACCCGCACCGGCTTGGTGTCCCGGCCGCGCTTGTGGCGGCCGTGGCCGCCGCCCGTGGCGACCGGCGCGGGCGCGCGCCGCTTGCGCACGACCTCGCCCCGGCGGCGCACGACGGGCAGCCTGCCGCCGTCGTAGGGCGGCGCCGGGACCACGTGCACGCCCGCGTCCGGCTCGGGCGCGGACCGCACCAGGGAGCGCAGCCAGCCGCTCAGCTCCTCGAAGTCGATGCGCTCGGTCGGGTCCTGACGCAGCAGCGACTCCACGACGGGCCGCAGCGGCCCGCACTCCTCGGCGAACGCGGGCGGCTCCGCGCACACCAACTGCACAAGATCGGCGGTGGACTCCTCCGGGTACGGGGCGTGCCCCTGCACGGCGCGGAAGAGCAGCGCGCCCAGCGCCCACAGGTCGGTGGCGGGTCCGATGGGCGCGGCGAGCTGCCAGTTCTCGTGCACCGGCCCGGCCTGCTCGGGGGCCCAGCGCTCGGTGACAGGACCGACCACGGTCATGCGCGCGTGCCGGGCCCGCTCGGCGGCGAGCGCGGTGGCCGGGCCACGCCGGGCGCGCCCCTCGGCGGGGTCGCCCCAGCCGCCCTCGCGCGCGGGGCCGCCGCCCTCGGCGGCGCCGTAGGGCTCCCCGGCACCCGCCTCGGGCCCGCCGTCCGTTCCGTAGCCGTCGTAGGCGTCGTAGCCGTCGTCGTACGCCTCGTCGGGTCCATGTCCGCCGGCCGCCCCGTACGCCTCGTCGGGCCCGTGCCCGCCGGCCGCCGTCCCGTACGCGTCGTCCCGCTCGCGCTCGTGCGCGTACGGGTCGCCGTGCTCGAACACGGGCCGGTCGCCGCGGTCGTACGCCTCGTCGTGGCGCGCGCGGTGTCCCGGCGGGGTCTGCTTGGTCAGGTGGGGGTGGTGCGCGCCGCCCTGCGCGGGCACTTCGGTACGCGGCACGGCGCCGTGCCAGGGCCTCTTCTCCCGGGCGTTCTCCCGGACGTTCTCCCGGGCGCCGTAGGGGTTGCCCCGGACGCCGTACGGGTCGGTGATGCGGCCGGCCTCGGCGTCCCCGGGGCCCCGGTCGACGTCCACCGCGGCGTCCGGGCCGGTCACGCGGGTGGCGGCCCGGGCCGCGCCCGCGCGGTACGCGGCGATGGCCCCGGCGCGCGCGGCCCGCAGGTCGGCCTCGTAGTCGGCCTGGGCGTCGGTCCGGGTCCCGGGCGCGGGGCGGTTCCCGTACTCGCGGGCGGGCGCGTCACCCTCCTCCGGCTCGCGGTGGGGCGCCGCGGCCCGCGCCCCCGGAGCCTCCAGGGCGTCCCGGGCCTCCGGGGCGTCCTCGTGCTCCACGGCGGGGGCCTCGGCGAAGCCCGAGAAGTCCTCCCCCTCGGGCCGCGGGTCGTACCCGCACAGCGCCTCCTCGGCCGCGCCCGCGGCCAGGCCCGTGAGGAGCACGCGCCCGTCGTCGCAGACGAGGACCGTGCGCGCGGTGATGTTCCGGTGGACCCAGCCGTGGGCGTGCAGCACCCGCAGCGCGGTGACGACGTCGGCGGCCACCTCCGCCGCGCGGAACGGGTTCAGCGGCTTGTCGGCGAGCAGCGCCACGAGCGGCCGGGCGGCCACCAGCTCACTGACTATCCACAGCGAGCCGTCCTCCGCGAACACGTCGAAGACCTGGTCCAGGCGCGGATGGTCGGGGACCCGCGCGGCGGCCTGCGCCGCCTCGATGGCCCGGCGCACCGCCGGATCGCTCGGCCTGCGGGTGGCCCGCGCGCCCGCGCTCCGCTCCCCGCGCGCGCCCCGCGCCGCGGAGCCCGCGCTCCTGAACCCGTCGGGCAGCCCGCCCGGCAGCACGTCGCTCAGGTCGCCGTCGCCGAAGCCCTCGTCGCCGACCACCTCCGCCTCGACGACCTCGGGCAACGGCACCTGCCTGACCAGGACTTCCTGGCCGCTGTAGGTGTCGAAGGCGCGGGTCTCGGCGAACTCGTACGCTTCGGCCGGCGGCAGCGGCAGGCGGTAGCGGTCGGCGAGTACCCGTCCCGCATAGTCCTCCACGATGCCTCCCCCAACCGCCCGGTGGTCAAATCCGTTCGTTTTACGGCTCGTTGCGGCTGCTTACCCTCCGCAAGCACTCACGATACGTCTCTCGGCCCGACGGTATTGACGGGATGCCAGATCTCACCGGTTCGCTCGCGGGTTCGACGCCGCCTCCGCGGTGTCAGGTCCGGCGTGTCACTTCTTGGGCTGGAACGTCCGCGTGAACGTCCCCCAGGTGTCCCGGCGCCGGTCGCTGTCCCAGTCGTCGGCCTTCGCCGTGTACATCAGGCCGTAGCCGAGGCCGCCGTTCACCACGAAGCCGCGGTCGACCGTGCGGTACCGGGTGCCTCCGTCGACGTAGGTGAACTCCCAGTCGGCCGTGTTCCAGCCGCGGAAGCCCACCTTCTCTATGCGGAGCCGCTTGTACTCCGCCCGGCGCATGGCCGACTCCTGGTTCTTCCAGTCCGCCACCGGGTCGTCCTTGGGCATCGTGGTCCAGCCGACGAGCAGCTTCTGGCCGTCCGGCCCGGTGAACCGCGCGCCCGCCCGGTCCGTCGACGCGTACCGCCAGCCCTGGGGCAGGCCGATCGCGAAGCCCTGCGGGTGCTTGTGCGTCGTGGCGGCGCCGTCGTCCTTGCCCTTGTCGCCGCCGCCTATGGGCGCGCCCTGGCCGGAGCCGTCGTCCTTGCCGTCGCCCTTGCCGGAGTCCTTTCCGGAGTCCTTTCCGGAGTCCTTGCCGGGGTCTTTGCCGGAGTCCTGGCCTTGGCCGCCCCTGCCGTCGTCCGTGCCCGTGCCGCCGGACTTCCCGTCCTCGCCGGAGCCCTTGTCCTTGCCGTCGCCGCCCGCGGTCGCGCCGCTGGACGCCGCCGTGTCGCCGCCCTTGCCCTTGCCGTCCCCGTCGCCGCTGAGCGCGAAGGCGAGCACCGTGCCGAGCACGGCGAGCACGACCGCCACCGCGATGATCACGAGCGTGCGCCGCGGCACCACGTCCGTCAGCGGCGCCCTGGCGGGCGGCTTGGGCGGGGTCCCGGGCACGGGGGAGGCGGGGGTGTGGGCGGGGGCGTGCGGGGAGCCACCGCCCGCCGCCCGGGCGCTCGCCACGGCCGGGGCGCCGGCCGCGGCCCCGGCTCCGGTCGCGGTGGCGCGTGTCGTCGCGGACGACGCGGGGGCTCCGCTCCCGGAGCCGAAGGTCCGCCCGGC
>NZ_JASCXL010000088.1:0-39339 GCF_030010595.1 Streptomyces sp. CC224B
CCGCCGCCCCGCCCGCCCCCCGGCCGGCCCGGCCCGCCAGCGCCCCGGCCGCACCCGCGCCCGCCTCCCCCGCGCCGAAGCCGCCCGCCTGCCCACCTGGGCCGCCCGCCAGGGCGTGGGCGCCAGCACCGTGCTGCACGCGGTATGGGCCATGCTCCTGCCCCACATCCACCACCCCGGCCGCCGCGGCCCCGTCCGCTTCGCCATCACCTTCCCCGGCCGCACCATCGCCCTGGACAACATCACCCGCATCCCCGGCCCCTTCGCCACCGCCCTGCCCCTCAGCGTGGACCTCGACCCCGCCACCACCGTGCGCGCCCTGCTGCACCAGATCCGCGACCAGAACCTGGACACCGCCGCCTACGAATGGCTCAGCCCCGCCCAAATCCAGCAGTGGACCCAGCACCCCGCCCCCGCCACCGTGCTCACCTTCGAGCCCCAGCAGCGCGCCGGCGAAGACCTCGCCGCCCGCCTGGCCGCCCACGGCATCCGCGTGGAGGACCCCGAAGCCACCGCCGAACCCACCGCCCACCTCCTGAGCGTGCTGGCCCGCCACGACCACCTGGGCTGCCTGGTCCTCACCGCCGCCCACGACCGCCGCCACCTGCACGACGACCAGGCGGCCGCCCTGCTCGCCCACACCGCCCGCCTGCTGCGCCACCTGCCCCTGACCGCCACCAAGAACACCACCGTCACCCAGGTCCTGGCCCACCTGAGCCCCGCCCCCCGCACCCCCGCCCCCCACGGCCCGCGCGCCACCGGCTGCCTGCCACGCCTGGCCCCCGCCCCCACCCCCGCCCCCCGCCTGGAAGCACTGCGCCCCGCCCGCCACCCGGGCGCCGCCACCCTGTACCTGATCACCACCCCCGGCACCCCCCACCACTGCCACACCGACCTGCTGCACCACTACAGCGGCCCCCAGGCCCTCACCGCCCTGCACCCGGGCACCGCCACCCTGACCCAGTGCCTGCACGCCCTGCGCACCCACACCGGCGAACACCCCGAGATGGCCCTGGCCGCCTACTTCGGCGCCGGAGCCCTCGCCTACGACCTGGCCCGCCACCTGCGCGCCCCCGGCCGGCGCCCCCCGCTGGTCGTCCTGGGCGCCGGCTGCCGGCCCGGCACCGAACGCCCCTGCGAACAGGCCGTCGGCGACCTGGCCCAGGCCCTGGCCACCGCCCTGGCCACCCGCCCACCCGCCTGACACACCCCCGGCCGAGCCCCGGCCGGGGGCCCGCCCCGGTGATCCTCCAGCAGCTCTCCGGCGCACTGTGCCAGCCTGGTGACCGACAGGGCCCGGGCGGACCGCCCCCGTGCCTGCCCGCCCTGCACCGCGTCGGCCCGGGGCCGCGGGCGTCTCCCGTCCCCCGGCCCCGGACCGCCGCACACCCGTCAAGACCCCCTCGGGCGAAGGGGTCTTGTACGACAGGGGCGGGCTCAGGGGGTCAGGGAGCGGACAGCGGCGCCCCCGCGCCCGCGGTGAGGGCCTCGAAACGGCGCAGCAACTGGCGCTGCTGCAGCCGCAGGGCCTCGATACGCCGGTGCAGGCGGTCGATCTCCGTGCCCAGCGCCAGCACCACCTCCCCCGCCCCGGCACCGGCCTGCACCCCCGCCCCGGCCAGGGGCACGGCCGTCGGCAGCGCGGCGGCGGGCAGCACGGTGGCGGGCGGTGCGGCGGGGCGGGGGGCGGGCGGGCTCAGGGCGGTGTCGTGGCGCAGGATCGCCTCCATGCGCGCGCGCAGCACCGGGCCCGGCTCCACCCCCAGCTCGTGCACCAGGCGCTTGCGCGCCCGGTCATAGACGCACAGCGCCTCCGCCTGGCGCCCGCACCGGTACAGCGCCAGCATGAGCTGGTCGTAGAAGCGTTCGCGCATGGGGTGTTCGGTGGTCAGCTCCTCCAGCTCGCCGGTGATCTCACCGTGCCGCCCGGCGCGCAGGCAGGCGTCGTAGAGCAGTTCCAGCGCGGCCAGGCGGTGCTCTTCGAGCTGGGCGGCCTCCGCGGCGCAGATGTCGCCCAGCACGCTGCCCTCCAGCGCCGGGCCGCGCCACAGCGCCAGCGCCTGGCGCAGCAGGTCCGCGGCCCGCCCGGGCGTGTGCGGGGCCGCCTGCTGGGCGCGGGCGGCCAGTTCGGCGAAGGCGCGGGCGTCGGTGTCCGCGCCGCCCAGGCGCAGCACGTACCCGGGCGGGCAGGTGGTGATCCACTCCTGCCCCGCCCCGCCCGCGCCCGCGTCCGGGCCGGGGTGCGGGGCGCGGGCGGGCAGCTGGCGGCGCAGGCGCGCCACGTGGGCCTGCAGCGCGTTGGCGGCGTTGGCCGGGGGGTGCTCGCCCCACAGTTCGTCGATCAGGCGCGGCACGGACACATGGTGCCCGGCCAGCGCCACCAGGGCGCCGAGCAGGGCGCGCTGCTTGGCCCCGGCCGGAAGGATCCGCACCCCGGTGCGCTCGTCGTACATCTCCACGGGACCGAGAATGCGGAACTGCATCTGTTGCCCCCTTCGCACGGCCCGGCCACGCGGCCCGGCCGCCGGGTTGTACGGGCGCCACCCGGCGGGTGCGCGCCCCTTTCGATGACTGTGCAACACACCCTTTTTCCTCTTCGGACGATAGACGATGCCCCCCGCCCGGTCAGCACACGCCAGACAGCCTCCGGTGCCGGTGTGGCCGCCCTTGAGGACCGGCTCCGGCCGGCCCTTCCCCGCGCGAAAACCCCCTCCTTTTTCCGCCCGCCCGCATTTCGCCTGCAAATTTCCCGGAACCGGGGCCAGGGAGCGGGCCGGTGCCGCGCGGGGCACGGGCGCCGGGCACGGGCGCGGGGCGGTCTGTGGCCGGGCCCTGGTGAGGGTCGAGCGGTTCTCCAGCCCCGGTGGTGAGGCTTTTGGGCAACAGCGCTCGAAGGACCGGCCGGCCCCGGCGGAAGGTGGCGGATCGATGGCATCGGCAACGACGCTCGCCCAGCAGGACCAGGCCGCGGCACCCGCCGCGCCCCCCGCACCCCCCGCCGCCGGGCACGCCCCGGGCACGGCAGCAACAGCCCCGGCGGTGTCACAGGAGGCGGTGTCACAGGAGGCGGTGTCGCAGGAGGCGGTGTCGGAGGCGGCGGTGCAGCAGCGCGTGGCCGAGCTGGAGGCCCGCCTGGGCGACCCCTGGGATGCGGCCAACCCGCTGGGCCACGCCGCGATCCTGGCCGCCGACGCCCGCGGACAGGTGCCCGCGCACGCCGAGGCACTGCTGGACGAGGTCCACCTGAACGCCGAGTTCGTGCCCGCCGCCCTGGGCGGGCGCCTGGTGCGCGCCGACGCCCTGGCCCGCATCCTGCGCCCCGTCTTCCGCCGCGACCAGGCCCTGGGCGTGGGATACGGCGCCTTCTCCGTGCTCGCCGGCGCCTCGGTGTGGACCGCCGGCAGCCCCGCCCAGCAGCGGTGGGCCGCCGACCTGCTCCTGGGCGGCGGCCGCCTGGCCGTCTCCTACCGCGAACTGGCCCACGGCAACGCCTTCTTGCGCGACGAGTTCCGCCTGGGCCGCCAGGGCGGCGCCACCGTCTTGAACGGCACCAAACGCGTCATCATCAACGCCGACCGCGCCCAGGGCCTGGTCGTGGTCTGCCGCAGCTCCGACGAACCGGGCAGCCAGGCCCACTCCACCCTGCTCCTGGACCGCGCCGCCCTGCCCGCCGGCCGCGTCCGCGACCTGGAGCCCTACCCCCTGGTGGGCATGCGCGGCTGCCGCATGACGGGCCTGGCCTTCACCGACTGCCCCGTCCCCCCCACCGCCCTCGTCGGCGAGGCCGGCCACGGCGTCCACCTGGCCCTGCGCTCCTTCGCCTTCACCCGCTCCGTCCTGCCCGCCATGGTCCTGGCCGGCGGCGACACCGCCCTGCGCACCGCCTTGCGCTTCGCCCGCCAGCACGGCGTGGGCCACCGCCCCCTGGCCCGCAACCCCCAGGCCCGCCGCACCCTGGCCGGCGCCTTCACCGACCTTCTGATCTGCGACAGCCTCGCCCTGGCCGCCACCCGCGCCGCCAACCGCGCCCTGGGCATCACCGGCGTGTACGCGGCCGCCACCAAGTACCTGCTGCCCATCTTGCTCAACGACGCCGTGCACGAGCTGTCGGTGCTGCTGGGCTCGAGCATCTACGTACGCGACGGCGAGTACGGCATCTTCCAAAAACACGTCCGCGACCTGCCGGTGACCAGCCTGGGCCACGCCGGGGCCGCGGCCGCGCTGTCCACCATCAGCCCCCAGCTTCCCGCCCTGGCCCGCCGCTCCTGGTCGGCGGCCGCCGGCGCCGACCACCACCTGTTCCGCCTGCGCGCCCACCCCGGCGCCCTGGACTTCACCCGCCTGGCCACCTTCGCCGACCGCGACCCGCTGTGCGCCGAACTGCTGGCCGCCGCCGACCACCTCCACCACAGCCCCGGCACCGAGTTCGCCGCCGTGCTGCGCCCGCTGGTGAGCCACCTGGTGGCCGAACTGCGCCGGCTGCGCGCCGCCTGTGCCACCTTGGCCCTGCTCAGCCGCGACTGCCTGGCCAACCCCCAGACCTACGCCCTGGCCGACCGCTACACCCTGCTGCTGGCCGCCGCGGCCTGCCTGGGCGTGTGGCGCCACCAGCAGCACGGCCCCGACCGCTTCGTGGCCCACCCCGCCTGGCTGGTCAACGCGCTGCTGCGGATCTGCACCCGCCTGGGCATCGGACCCCTGCCCGCCGGCGCCCCGGCCCCCGAGGACGAGGTCTTCACCGAACTGCTGCGCCGCCACGACCAGCCCACCAGCTTCGACCTGTACGACAGCCCGCTGGCCACCGGCTGACGGAGCCGGCCAAGGAAGGACCGCCATGAGTCAACTGCTGCTGGACCGGGTCGCCGACGACGTCGTCGCGGCCCTGGAGACGGGCCTGGCCCCCGCGGGCGAACACAGCCGCCTGTATGAGGACCTGGGCCTGGACTCGCTGATGCTGATGCAACTGGTGCACCTGCTCCAAGAGCGCCGCCCGGCCCTGGGCGAACTGCCGCTGGACGACCTGGCCCACCACCTGGCCGACGTCGGCGCCCTGACCGCCCTGCTGCGCACCACCACCGCCACCGCTGCCACTGCCGGTGCGGGTGCGGGTGCGGGTGCCGGTGCGGGTGTGGGTGTGGGCGGTACGCTCCCGGAGCGCGCGGCGTGAGCACCACCGTGGCCGCCTCGGCCGTCCTGCCCGACGCCTCCGCGCTGGCCGTGCTGGCCGAACCGATCCAGGTCACCCCCACCGGCCCCTGGCAGCGCATCCGCAGCGAACTGGCCGAGCAGGCCAGCGTGGTGCTCTACGCCCACCTGGCCGACTGGCTGCCCGACTGGCTGCCCGACCAGGCCGCCCCCGCCCCCGCCCCCGGTCCGGCCGAGCACGGCCACCTGGCCCCGGAGCAGCAGGGCCTGGGGGAGGGCGGGGCGGACAGCGCCGAGCTGGACGGGGCGCTGCCGCAGCTTCTGGGGCGCGACTGGCAGCGCTACCGCGGCATGACCAACCAGGAGGTCCGCGCCCGCTTCCTGGCCTCCCGGCTGCTGCTGAAGTACGCCGCCGGCGCGGTCCTGCAGGCCCGCCCGGCCGACATCGACCTGGCCTACAAGCCCGGCGGGCGGCCCTACCTGCGCGGCTGCGACCAGGTGGACATCAGCCTCAGTCACACCGCCGACCTGCTGGTGGTGGGCATCACCCGGCGCGGCTGGATCGGCGTGGACGCCGAGCTGAAAAGCCGCCGCCTGCTGGGCTCGGCCGTCGAGCGGCAGATCTGCACCCCCCACGAGACCGAGCTGATCTCCCGCATCGAGGACGGGCGCCGCAACGCCACCCTGGTCAAGCTGTGGACCCTGAAGGAGGCCTACAGCAAGGCCATCGGCCAGGGACTGCGCTTTCGCTTCTCGGAGTTCGGCTTCGCCCCCGGCGCCGGGCGCATGCAGGTCCTGCGGCCCGACGGCACCCCCGGCTCGGGCGAGGAGTGGAGCTTTCGCACCTGGACGGTGGCCGGCGACTACACGGTGAGCATGGCCCTGTTCGACTTCGGCTTCGGCGACACCGCCGACATCGCCGCCCAGACCATGCTGGACGAGGGCATGGTCGACGCGCTGCTGCGCGAGGCCGCCCGCACCGAACCCCGCCCCGCCCGCTGAGCACCGCACCACTCCCCGAAGCAAAAAACACCACTCCCCGAAGCAAAAAGAGGGGGGGCCGGCCCCCGACCGGGCCGGCCCCTCTCTTTTTGCTTCCGCGCCGCCTTGTCCTTGCCCCGGCTGTTCAGCGCGGGCGCAGGATCGCCTGGGTCTGGGTGGTCTGCCCCACCCGGTGGCGCTGCCCGTGCGGCGTGCTGTGGAACAGATCCGTCTGGATCACCGCCACCGAGCCGCCCAGGTGCAGCGGCGCGGCCACCGCGCGCACCTCACCGCCGCGCACCGCGGCGAAGAAGTTCGTCTTCAGCTCGATGGTGGAGGTACTGGCGCCCTCGGGCAGGTTCAGATAGGCGCACATCCCCGCGGCCGAGTCGGCCAGCGCCACCAGCGCCCCGCCGTGCAGCACACCCCCCGCGGTACAGCGCTCGGCCGCCCACGGCAGGCACAGCACCACCTGGTGGGGCTCGGCCTGCTCGGCCCTGATGCCCAGCAGGGCGGCGAAGGGCATCAGCGCCAGCACCTGCTCAGCCGCCGGCGCCTGCCCATGGTGCGACGTCATCCACGAACCCCCTTTGCTCTCCCCTGTGTTGTCCGCATGCGTGCAGCATTCCGCAAAGACCGCGCCGCCGGTGCTGCGGCTCAGTGCACCAGCAGGTCCATGAAGCGGTGCAGGTGGCGGGTGAAGTCCGTGGTCACCGCCAGTGCGTGGTTGTCGATGTAGAAGTGGCCGCCGGGGAACTCGCTGTGCCCCAGGTAGCGCGGGCTGCGCCCGGCCCAGTGGCTCATCGCGTCCGGGGCCTGCTGCAAAGGGTCGGTACTGCCGCCGTAGGACGCCAGCGGGCAGGAGACGACCGCCTGGTCGTCGACGTAGCGCGCCGAGACCCGCAGGTCGGCGCGGAGCGCGGGGATGACCAGGGCCAGCATCTCGGGGTTGTCGTAGACCTCGGCGGGAAACGACCCCAACTTCTTGATCCACTCCAGCATCTCGTCGTCGGGCAGCCGGCTCTCCTCCTCGGTGGGCTGGTAGAACCCCACCGGCGACCAGCCCGAGCAGCCCAGCACCAGCGGGGTGCGCTCGCCCTCGCGCTGCAGGCGCACGGTCAGCCGGTAGGCGAGCTGGGCGCCCAGGCAGTGGCCGAAGAACGCAAAGGGCCGCTCGTCGTCCAGCTCGTCGAGGACCGCCTCGTACAAGCCCTCCAGCAGCGGCTCGAAGTCCTCGTAGGTCTCCTCCTCGTGCCGGTTGTGCCGGCCCGGCAGCGTCACCGCCTGCGCGGTGACATCGCGCGGCAGCATGGCCGGCCAGTCGCGGTAGATGATGGCGCCGCTGCCGGCGTGCGGCAGCAGGAAAAGCCGGATGCTCGCCTCGGGGTCGCTCTCCACCGGGTGGAACCAGTGGCCGGCGGTGGACATGTCGGCGAAAGCACTCACGCGGATATCTCCTTGAGACGGGGCAGCAGCACATCGGCGAGCTGCTTGAGCTGCGGCTGGGGGGTCAGGGAGCCGATACGGATGACCAGATGGCGCGCCCCGGCGCGCACATAGGCGGCCAGCGCCTCGGCGCAGGTGTGCGCGCTGCCCCAGGCGTAGGCCTGGAAGGCGGCCATCTGCTCCAGCGAGGCGCCGTAGTAGTGGGTGATGTAGTGCTCCAGCTCCGCCTTGGCCGCCGCGGCGTCGTCGTTGACGGTCAGCGTGGCGTACAGGCCGGGGGTGACGGACCCGGCGGGCCGCCCGGCCGCCGCGCGCAGCTCCTCGATCCGCGTCCAGGCGCGCCGGTAGGCCCCGGGCTCGGGCAAAAACGGCAGCCAGCCGTCGTAGTGGCGGGCCACGCGCTCAAGGACGCGGGGGGTGTCGCTGCCGGCCAGCCACAGCGGCGGCCCGCCCGGGCTAGCCGGGCGCGGCAGCCGGTCGAGGTCCCTGGCCTGCCAGTAGCGCCCCTCGTACACCCCCGCCCCCGCCCCCGCCCCGGCCCCGGCGGCGGGGTGGTGCCAGGCGTGGCGCCACAGGGCGACGATGTCGTCCAGGCGGGCGCCGCGGGCCTGGTAGGAGGCGCCGACGGCGGCGAACTCCGCCTCGGTCTCGGGCATCGGAAAGCCCGAGCCCAGCGCCAGCGTCAGGCGCCCGGCGCACACGTGGTCCAGGCTGGCGGCCATGTTGGCGCCGATCAGCGGGTGGCGCAGGGCCGGGGTCAAAGCTGCGGTGCCCAGCGTCAGGCGTTCGGTGACCGCGCCGGCCGCGGAGAGCACCACCAGCGGGTCACGGCGCGGCCGGGCGGTCAGCGAGTCGCCCGCCCACAGCGAGTCGAAGCCGAGGTCCTCGGCCTGGCGGGCGAAGTCCAGCAGCGGTGCCGCGGCGAAGCTGCCGCTGATGGCCTGTTCTCTGGTCGGCAGCAGTACGCCGATGCGCAAACGGCTCGAGGAGGTGGTGCCCATGTCCCACTCCGATCAGGATTGGAAGAGAAGAAAACCCACAACGACCGGTGCGCGCCGGCGCCCGGCGCGCACCGCCGCCACCGGCCGCTCACGCACCCCCACCCGCGCCCGCACCGGCGGGGCGGGGGGAGCCCAGCTGCTCGCGGACCTGACGGCGCAGGATCTTGCCCGAGGGGTTGCGCGGCAGCTCGTTCACGACGTGGTAGCCGACGGGGATCTTGTAGTCGGCGATGCGGCCGCGCAGGAACAGCAGCAGCTGGCGGGGGCTGGCCGTGGCGCCCGGGCGCAGCACCACCGCGGCGTGCACCGCCTCCCCGAAGCGCGCATCGGGCAGCCCCACCACCGCGGCGTCCACCACCGCGGGGTGCTCGCTCAGCTCCTTTTCCACCTCGGCCGGGTAGATGTTCTGCCCGGCCACGATGATGGTGTCGTTGATGCGGTCGCACAAGAACAGATAGCCCTCATCGTCCAGGTAGCCGGCGTCGCCCATGTGCAGCCAGCCGTCCACCAGGGTGCGGGCGGTGGCCTCGGGCAGGTTCCAGTAGCCCAGCATGCGCGCCGGGGTGCGGATGCACACCTGCCCGATCTGCCCGGCCGGCAGCCGGTGGCCCGCACGGTCGATCACCTTGATCTCGTTGCCCGGGCAGGCCTTGCCGGCCGCGCGCAGCAGCGGGCTGCCCGCCCGGTGCGCCGAGGGCGGCAGGCACACCGCGACACTGCCCGCCTCGGTACTGGCGTAGATCTGCGCCAGCTGGCAGCCGAAGATGTCAAGGCAGCGGTGCAGCAGCCCCTCGGAGATCGGCGCCGCCCCGTAGGCGACCTTGCGCAAGGAGGCGAACGTCCGCGCGTTGACGCCGCGTTCGTCCAGCATCATCTGCAGCATCGCCGGTGCCACGAAGGTGATGCTCACCCGGTGCTCCTCGATCAGGCGCACCGCTTCCTGCGCCGCGTACATGGGCATGACCACGTTGGTGGCGCCCACGCACAGCCCGTGCAGGAACCAGCCGATGCCGGCGATGCCGAAGCCCGGCAGCGAGATCAGGCTGATGTCCTCGGCGCGCCAGTCGATCCAGTCCTCGCCGTCGGCCCCGGTGCGCCGCATCGCCGCGGGCAGGGTGAAGAAGGTGCGGTGGGCCAGCACCACGCCCTTGGGCAGGCCGGTGGTGCCGCTGGTGTAGATCTGCAGCACCGCCTCGTCACTGCCGGCCGAGCAGGCCACCTCGGCGCTGGAGGCCCCGGCGTACCAGGCGGCCAGCCCCGCCCCGCGGTCGAGGCGGCCGTCGCTGCCGGTGCCGTCCAGGCGGATCACCTCGCGCAGCGCCGGCAGGCCGCGCCCGGCCAGCACCTTGTCCACGGTGGGCAGGAACTCCCCGTCGGCGAAGAGGACTTCGGCGCCCGCGTCGCGCAGGATGTGGTCCACCTCGGCGGTGGTCAGCCGCCAGTTGACCGGTACGATCACCGCGCCCGCCTTGGCGCAGGCCAGGATCGTCAGGTAGTAGTGCTCCGACTCCCGGCCCAGGTAGGCCACCCGGCTGCCGCGGCCCACACCGGCCGCGGCCAGGGCGCGCGCGGCCTGGTTGCTGGCCGCGTGCAGGCGCGCGTAGCTCATCCGCCGCCCCTCGCAGATCACGGCCGTGTGCGCGGGCCGGCGACGGGCGTGTTGTGCCAGCGCGTGCGGCAGGGTCCAGTGCGCGGTGGCCGTCATCTGCCCTTCTTCCTCCCGCGCCCCGGCCCGGTGCGCCGGCGCGGGTGTCTCAGGTGGCCCGGACCGTCCAGGTGCCTCGGATCGTTCAGGTCGTTCAGGCGGCCGGGCCCGTTCCCCTGGTGCGGGCCGGTGCGCGGGCGGCGCGGCCCGGCGGGTGCCGGACCGCCCCTCGGGGCGCCTCATGTGCCGCTCCTTGCCAGTTGGGCCTCCACGAAGGCGGCGACCTGCTGCACCGAGGGGTGATCGAAGATCAGGGAGGCGGGCAGGCCCAGACCGAAGTGGCTCTGCAGCGCGCCCTTGACCTCCATGCCCATCACCGAGTCCAGGCCCATGGAGACGAAGTCGGCCTCCGGCTCGACCTCCTCCACCGAGGCGAAGTGCAGCACCGCCGCCACCTTCTCGGCCACCGCCCGGCTGATCAGCTTCAGCCGCTCGGGCCGCTCGCGCGCCAGCAGGTCGGCCAGTTGCCCGCCGGTGTCCTCGCCGCCGCCGTCGGGGGCGGCCACCTGCTCGTACAGGGCGCCGGCCACTGGCAGGCGGGCGCAGAACTGCGGCCAGTCATAGACGTTGACCACCCGTTGCACCGCGCCGTGCTGCCACAGCCGGTGCAGGGCGCGCAGCCCCCAGGCGGGCGAGAACAGCCGCACCCCGCTGCGTTCGATCTCGCGGACGTGCGCGGCCTCCATCCGGGCCGACATGCCCACCCGCCCCCACGAACCCCAGTTGACCGACAGCGCCGGCAGCCCCTGGCGGCCGCGCCAGTGGGCCAGGGCGTCCAGGAAGGAGAACGCGGCCGCGTAGTGCGCCTGCCCGGCACCGCCGCGCACCCCGGTGACCGAGGCGACGGAGGAGTACACCGTGAAGAAGTCCAGCTCCGCAAAGGACTTCGCGGCCTCGTGCAGCAGCCAGCCGCCGTACACCTTGGGAGCGAGCTGTTCCTCGATGGCGGGCCAGGTCAAAGCGGAGATCAGCGCGTTGCCCATGGCGCCGGCCGCGTGCACGATGCCGCCCACCGGATGCTCCAGGCGGTGCAGGCGGGCGACCAGGCCGGCCACATCGCGCTCCTGGCCCAGATCCGCGCGCACCTGGTGCACCTGGGCGCGCGCGCTCAGCTCGTGCAGCAGGCCGGCGGCCTCCGCGGCGGGCGTGCCGCTGCGGCTGACCAGCACCAGGTGGCGCGCCCCGAGCTCGACGAGCTTGTGCGCGGTGGCCAGGCCCAGGCCGCCCAGGCCGCCGGTGACGAGGTAGGTGCGATCGGCGCGCACGGTGAACTCGCCCGCCGGCCGCGGCGCCTGGGCCGGGGGGCGCAGGTCGATGACGACCGCCTGGTCCGCGGCGCAGCCGGCCGCCGCGCGCAGCGCCTCCTGGCTCTCCTCCAGGCGGTAGACCTGCGCCGGGTGCCGGGCGCAGCCGGTGGCGGCGCGGGCGGCGGCCTCGACGGGGTCGGCGGCCACGGTGCGGCGGGTCAGCCGGCCCGCCTCGACGGTCACGACGGGGCCCGCCACGGTGCCCGGGCCCAGCAGGACCTCGGTGCCCGCCGCCCAGGGAGTGCCGGGGCCGGCGGCAAGGACGGTCCCGGCGGCCGCCGCCACCGGCGCCCGCGGCACACCGGCCGCGGCCGCCTGCGGTGAGCCCTGCGGGCCTGCGCCACCGCCGCCCTCGGCGGCTTCGGCGCTCTCGACGGCTTCGGGGGCGCCGGTGGCCAGGGCGGCGGCGTGCACCCGCACCCGTACCCGGCCCGCGCCCAGCGGCTGCTCCTCACCGCCCACGCCCCCTGCCAGGCCCTCAGGCCCGGTGCGGCCCTCGGTGTCCGCAGGGCCCGCCAGGACTGCCAGGGCCGCGGCCGGTACGGGGTGTTCGGGGCCGGGGCCCGCGGGCAGGACACGGCGTACGTAGCGCTGCCCGGCCCGGTAGGCCACCTGGTACTCCGCGGACGCCGGGGCCTGCCACTCGGCGAGCAGGGCGGCGGCGTCACCGCCGGCGGGCAGGTCGACGAGGGTGGCCTTGAGCTGCGGGTACTCGCCCAGCAGGACGCTGCCGAAGCCCCACACGGTGGCGGCGGCCAGGTGTTCGGCGCCGTCGGCCCCGTCGCCGGGCAGGTGCTGGGCGCGCTCGGTGACCAGCCACAGCCGGGGCGGCTGGGCGGTGGGGGCGGCGCTCACCGCGGCCACCAGCTCCAGCAGGCGGGTGAAGTTGTGCGCGCACTCCGCGCGCAGCCGCCCAAGCGACCAGGCGCCCTCGCCGGGCTGCCAGAAGAAGGCCACGTCGGTGACGGGCGCTGCCTCGCCCGGGCGCAGCGCGGCGGCGAGCTCCTGCGCCCCGCCGGCCGTCGACAGCTGCAGGTTCTCGGGTGCCGGCCGCGCGGTGAGCGCCTCGTACACACCCGAGCCGGCACCGGGGGCGGGGTGGTGGAGCAGGACGTGGCGCGCGGGAGCGGGTGCGGTGGTGGGGGCGGGCAGGCGCCGGCGCAGCCACTCCACGCGGTGCAGGAACGGCGGCGGCTCCCCCTGGCCGGGCACGGCGGCCAGAAGGGCGCCGCGCACTTCGGCGAGGGGCTCCTCGCCCTCACTGAGCAGTACGTCCATCCGCAGCCCCTGGCCCTGGCCGCTGTCGGGGCGGGGCAGGGCGGTGAAGCGCACAGGGCCGCCGCGCGGCTTCTTCCACAGCCGTACGCACTCAGCGCTTCGCAGCAGGGCGCGCGGGCCGTCGTCGGCGAAGCCGGCCACGGCGGCCAGGGCGCTGTGCAGCACCTCGCCCGGGAGCTGCTCCACCGGGCCGGCGCTGCGGCCGCGCAGCTCGCCGCTGATGGTGCCGTCGCTGTGGCGGACGGCGCTGCGCAGGCGGCACACGGTGTGCTCGCCGGCGGCTCCCACCGCCCGCAGGTCGGTGGCCAGGTCCGCGCCGTCCAGGTGCTCCACGGCCGTGCCGCTGCCCGTCGCCGGCGGCCGCAGGGCCGGGGCGGGGGAGGGGGCGGTGATGCGGGCGGTGGCCAGGGTGCGGGTGTCCTCGCCGGTGGTGGCGGTGACCTCCGCTTCGATGCCGCCCTCCTCAAGGCGGCGCAGCCGGGTGGTCAGGGTGAAGGCGGCCTCCTCGTCGCCCAGGACCAGCACCTGGGGCAGGCGCAGCTCCGCCAGGGCGCCGCGGGTGTGGCCCGACCAGGCGTCCTGGGCGGCGAAGAGCAGGTCGATCAGGGCGGCGGGCGCCAGGGCGGGCCGGCCGTGGTGGGCGACGAGGGCCTCGCCCGCATCGCCGGGCACGCAGGTGGCGGTGAACTCCGCCGTGCCGGGGGCGAGGTCCTCCTGGGGGGCGGCCTCGCCCAGCAGGGGGTGGCTCAGCGGTCCGCCGCCGGTGGCCGCGCGGCGCGCGGGCACGGGCAGCCAGTAGCGCTTGCGCTGGAAGGCGTAGGTGGGCAGGTTCACCAGCGGCAGGGTGCGCCCGGCGTGGTAGGCGTGCCAGTCCACGTTCAGGCCGGCGGCGTAGAAGTCGGCCAGGGCCCGCAGCGTCGCCCCCGCCCCCGCAGTGGTGCTGGTGCTGGTGCTGGTGCTGGTGTCGGTGTCGCGGCGGCGCAGGCTGGCCAGCCACACGTGGTCCTCGGCGTTGACGCAGCTCTTGGCCAGCGCGGTCAGCATGGCCGAGGGGCCGATCTCGATGACGGCGTGCCGGCCGCGTCTGGCCAGCGCGCGGATGCCCGACAGGAACTGCACCGGCTCGCCGATGTGGCGCACCCAGTACTCCACGGTGCTCAGCTCGCGGGTACGGGCCACCTTCCCGGTGAGATTGGAGATCAGGGAGATGGACGGCTCGCGGAAGGTGAGGGAGGCCAGCGCGGCGCGGAAGTCGTCGAAGACCTCGGCCATCAGCGGGGAGTGGAAGGCGTGGCTGACGGCGAGGTCGTTAACGCGGATGCCCTGGGCGCGCAAGGCGGCGCTGACCTCGGCCAGGTCCTGGCGGGCCCCGGAGATCACGCACTGTTCGGGGCCGTTGACCGCCGCCAGCGCCAGGCGGGGCCGCCCCTCCAGGAGTTCGCCGACCTGCTCGGCCGGGGCGCTGACGGCGGCCATGCCGCCCGGGGCGCGCACCGACTGCATCAGCGCCGAGCGGGCCGCGACCAGGGTGACGGCGTCCCGCAGGCTGAACAGCCCGGCCACGGTGGCGGCCACCACCTCGCCGATGCTGTGCCCGATCAGCACATTGGGCTTGATGCCCCACGACATCCACAGCCGGGCCAGGGCGTATTCCAGGGTGAACAGCGCGGGCTGGGTGTAGCGGGTCTGCTCGATGTCCTCAAGGCCCTCCCCGCGCCCCAGCAGCAGATCGCGCACCGAGCGGCCCAGGTGCGGGGCGAACAGCTCCTCACACTCGTCCACGACCTGCCGGAACAGGGGGAACTGCGCGTAGGCGAGCGCGCCCATGCCCGCGTACTGGGCGCCCTGGCCGGTGAACATGAAGGCGACCTTGCGCACCGAGGAGGCGCTGGTGCGCTGCTCGGAGCCGCGGGCCTGCTCCAAAACCCGCAGCAGGTCCTGGCGGTCGGTGACGGGGGCGGCGATGCGGTGGCTGAAGTGGGCGCGGCCCACGTTCGCGGTGTAGCACAGGCGTGCCACGTCCAGCTCGGGCCGCTGCGTAAGGAGCTGGTGGTAGCGCTCGGCCTGCTCCCTGAGGGCGGCGCCGCTCTTGGCGGACAGGGTGAACACCGGCACGGCCCGCTCGCCGTCACCTGCCGTGCCGGTGCCGGTGCCGGTGCCGGTGCCGGTGCTGGTGGCGGTGAGGGCGGGTGCGGGTGCGGGTGCGTGGGGCGGGGCGGGGTCGGGGGCCTGTTCCAGGACCAGGGCGCCGATGGTGCCGGCGAAGCCGAAGCTGTTGACCGCCGCCCGGCGCACCGGCGCCCTCCAGGGCTCCGCGGCGGTGGGCACGCGCACCGGATACACGTCCCAGGGGATGCGCTTGGAGGGGGTGGTGAAGTTCAGGTGCGGATAGATGGTGGCGGTGCGCAGTTGCAGCAGCACCTTGATGACGCCCACCAGGCCGGAGGCGGGTTCCATGTGGCCCAGGTTGGTCTTGACCGAGCCCACCGGCAGCGGGTCGTCGTGGCTGCGGGCCTCGGCGAAGACGTTGCTGATGGCGCCCAGTTCGATGGGATCGCCCAGCGGGGTGCCGGTGCCGTGCGCCTCGACGTAGCTGATGTCGCCGGGAGCCAGCCCGGCATCGGCCAGCGCCAGGTTCAGCACCCGCTCCTGGGCCGGGCCGTTGGGCACGGTCAGCCCGGCGCTGTCGCCGTCCTGGCCGACCGCGCTGCCGCGGATGACGGCCAGGACCGTGTCGCCGTCGCGGGTGGCGTCGCTGAGGCGCTTGAGGACCACCACGGCGCAGCCCTCGGCGCGCGCGTAGCCGTCGGCCGCTTCGTCGAAGGTCTTGCACTGCCCGTCGGCGGCCAGCATCTGGGCGTTGGAGAACATCACCGGGATCCGCGGGTGGTGCAGGGCGTTGACGCCGCCGCCCAGCGCGATGTCGCACTCCCCGCGGCGCAGCGCGGTCACCGCCATGTGCAGGGCGGCCAGCGACGAGGAGCAGGCGGTGTCCACGCTCAGCGAGGGCCCGCGCCAGCCTAGGAAGTACGACAGGCGTCCGGCCAGCGGGAACAGCGTGATCCCCGAGGCCAGATGGCCGTCGAGTTCCTCGTAGGGCAACTGGTCCAGCTCCAGGGCGTAGTCCACCGAGCTGGCACCGATGTAGACCCCGCCGTTGGACCGGCGCAGCGGGGTGGGGTCGAGGTTGGCGTGCTCCAGGGCCTGCCAGGCGGTCTCCAGGATCATCCGCTGCTGGGGGTCGATGTACTGCGCCTCTTTGGGCGAGATGTTGAAGAACCCCGCGTCGAACAGGTCGATCCGATCCAGATAGCCGCCGGCCGACGCCCGGATCTTGCCCTTGTCGTCGGGGCCGGCGGGGGTGAAGGCGGCGACGTCCCAGCGGTCCTGGGGCAGCGGGGTGATCCCGGAGCCGCCGGAGCGCAAGAACGCCTCGAACTCCTCCAGGCAGGTACTGCCGCCGGGAAAGCGCAGACCCACCCCGATGATGGCGACGGGCTCGCGCTGCGCCGCGCCCGGCGGTGCGGCGGGGGCTTGGCGGTGGTCGAAAGACATGTCCGCGAGGGCTCCTTTTCGGCCGGGTACCGGCTACGGTGCGGGCGGGAAACCGGCGGAGGCGCCGGCGAGCAGGTCGGTGAGGTAGAACACGAGCTGCTCGACGGTGGGCTCGTTGAACAGGACGTTGGTGTTGATGGTCAGCTCCAGGCGCTCCTCCAGGCTCTGCTTGAGGCTGGTCAGCCGCAGCGAGGTGAGCCCGAGGTCGAAGTAGCTGACCGCCAGCGGCAGGTCCTCGTCGTCCTCCATCAGCAAGGCGTCCTTGAACAGCTCCACGACGAGGACTTCGATCTCTTCCCTGAGCTCGTGCACGGGTAGGTCCCGCAGGTGCGCCAGGGAGGAGGGGGATATGTGCGTGTCAGACATGGCGGTGACCGATCCGGAAAAAGGGGCCGGGCGCGCGGATTGCGCCGGTGAGTGAGCATTCAGCCAAGCACCGGCGGCTGACACGCGACTGACCCGCCGCTCGCTTTGCGCCCTGCCCGCGCCCTGACCCCGGCAGGCGCCACCGCCCCACCGGGTCCGGCCGCCTGGGGCACCGGCTGCTTTCGGCCGCACCCCACCACACCGCCCCGCACCGCACCACACCGCCCCGCACCGCCCCGCGCGGCGCCCGAGCAGCATGAAGGCCGAGCGCGCACGGTGCGCGGCTCGGCCCGGCCGGAGAACGAACCGGCGGAAAGACAGAAACAGAAAGGGGACAGGCGGAAGCGGAGGCGAGGGGCGCCCCGGGGCCCGGCGGACGGCGCGCTCGAACGGCGGCGGCCGGGCCGGCCGGGCGGTGGCCGGGGTGCCGGGCGGGCGGGCCCGGCACCCGGGCTCACTGCTGGGCGGAGGCCGGGGCGGTCGCGGGCTGGGCGCGGCGTTCGGCGCGCGGGCGCATGAACCGCACCAGGACGCACGAGGCCAGGCAGAACGCCACCAGCGGGATCAGGCCCATGTCGAAGGCGTGCGGGTAGTCCTCGGCGCGCGCCGCCTCGCCGAGCGCGGGGAAGAACACCGCGCCCACCACGGCCACGCCGATGGCGACGCCGCCCTCCTGCACGGTGTTGGCCGTGCCCGAGGCCGCCGCGGCGTGCTCGGGGTCGGTGCCCGCAAGGACCGCCCCGGTCAGCGGGCCGGTGGTCATCCCCATGCCGATGCCCGACAGCACCAGCGGCGCGATGATCCACAGCACGTTGTGCTCGGTGCCCAGCCACGCGGCCGTCAGCCCGGTCAGCACATAGCCCACGGCCAGCGTCAGCGGTCCGGCGGTGATCAGGCTGTGGCCCAGGCGGGCGGCCAGTTTGGTGGACAGCATCGAGGAGCCCAGGTAGCCCGAGCCCAGGGTGAGGAAGACCAGGCCCGACTCCACCGGCGACAGGCCCCGGCCCTGCTGGAGGTAGAGGGCCAGCAGGAAGAAGAACGAGCCCATGGCCAGGAAGTACAAGAACATGGCCACCAGCCCCACGGAGAAGGCCCGGCCCTTGAACAGCGCGAAGTCGATCAGCGGGCTGCGGTGCTGGCGGGCGCGCTGGTGCGCCACGAAGCCCGCGCTCAGCGGCACGGCCGCCGCCAGCACCAGCCACGTCCACAGCGGCCAGTCCCGCTCCTGGCCCTCCACCAGCGAGATGACGATTGCCGACAGCGCCGCGGCCGAGAGCACCGCCCCGACCACGTCCAGGCGCCCGCTGTTCGCGCTGCGCGACTCCGGGATCAGCCGGGGGGTGAGCACCAGGGCCACGATCCCCACCGGCAGGTTGATCAGGAAGATGGCGCGCCAGGTCAGCCCCGCCACGTCCGCCGAGATCAGCGCGCCGCCGATGACCTGCCCGAACACCCCGGCCAGGCCGATGACCAGGCCGTAGACGACGAAGGCGCGGGCGCGGGCGGCGCCGGTGTAGACCACGCCGAGGATGCCCAGGACCTGCGGGACCATCAGCGCGGCCGCGGCGCCCTGCAGCACCCGGAAGGCCACCAGCGCCTCGGGGCTCTGCGCCCAGGCGCACAGCGCGGAGGCCACGGTGAAGCCGAACAGGCCGTAGGAGAACATCCGGCGCCGGCCGTAGAGGTCGCCCAGCCGCCCCCCGGTGATCATGCCGGCGGTGAAGGCGACGCCGTAGCCGACGATGACGAGCTGGGACTGGGCCGAACTGGCCGACAGATCCGACTGGATCGCGGGTACGGCGACGTTGATGATGAAGTAGTCCAGGACGGTGATGAAGGTGCCCACCATCACGATGGCCAGGGCCCCCCAGCCTGGTAAGCCCGCCCTGGGCGGCGAAGTCACCGCCTCGCGCGCGTCGGCGGTCGGCGCCCCTGTGTCCGTACTCATCGTGGTGCTCCTTGAGGTGAGGCTGGCGTGCTGCTCCAACGGCGACGGGCGGCAGGCCCGTACAAACGGACACCGCCGCCCGGCACGTGGTCGGTGGGGGGATCTCAGGCGCCGGCGGGCACCTTGTCGAGGAAGCCGCACACCGTCTGGATCTTTCCGGCGCCGTCGCTCACCACGACGTCGAAACCGATGACGATGTTCTCGCCGCCGCTCTCGGGCACCAGCTCCCAGCGGAAGCGGGCGATGTGGTGGTTGGCGTCGACATCGCCCAGGATCTTGAACTCGAAGCCCTTGAACTGGTCCCGGGCCCCGGTGATCACCGCTGCGATCCCGTCGTGTCCGCGCACGTCGGCCAGCGGGTCGGTGTAGGTGGCCTCGGCGGTGTACAGCTCGGCGATCGCGGCGGCTCGCTTGGCCTCGTCCGGCTCGTTCCAGATGGCGATGTAACGGCCGGCCAGTTCGGTCAGGTCACTCACGCGTACTCCTTGATCGCTAACGAATGCGTACGTAGGACGGCCGCGGGCGCGCACGGCTGCGGGCGGCTGCCAACTCCACTGTGACAGCGGCGACTTGACCTCCACTTGAGACCGGCTTGAGGGGCTCGGGCCGCCCGCTGCGAGGGCCTGGGGGTGCGGGGGCAGGCCGGGGGCGGCATTCCGCTTGGGCACCTGCCCGCCGGGGCGGGCAGGTGATGCCGCACTTCGAGCCGGGCTCAAGGGGGCGGTGCCACGTTCGAGGCGCAACACCACACTCCGTACCGCCCCGCCGGCCGCTCGCGGCCAGCACCCACGGGGGGCGGCCGGCAGGGAGGAGCAGTCAGTGAAGTTCAAGGTGCTCGGCTCCGTCGGAGTCGAGGTCGAGGGGCACTTCCACAGCGTGCGGGGCACCCAGCAGCGGGCCCTGCTCGCGGTGCTGCTGGTCAACGGCGGCCGGATGGTGCCGGCGGAGGACCTGTACACCGAACTGTGGGGTGACGATCCGCCGCTGACGGTGGAGAACGCGCTGCAGGCCCACGTCTCACGGCTGCGGCGCACCCTGCAGGCCTGGGGCAGGGGCGAGGCGGCGCTGCGGGCCCGTTCCACCGGCTATCTGCTGGAGTTCGACGCCGAGGATCTGGACATGAACGTCTTCCGGCGCCGGGCGGCCGCCGCCCGCGCGGTGATGGGCTGTGACCCGGTGCGGGCGGCGGCCCTGCTCCAGGAGTGCCTGGGGCTGTGGCGGGGCGCGCCGCTGCAGGACGCGGCCAAGGGGCCGCTGTGCCAGTCGGTGGCGGTCCAGCTCGGGGAGGAGCACCTGGCGGCCGTGGAGGACAAGCTGTGGCTGGACATCGAGTGCGAGGTGCCCTCGGCCATCGGGGAGCTGAAGCGGATGAGCGTGGTGCACCCCTGGCGGGAGCGGATCACCGAGATCCTGATGCTGGCCCTGTACCGGTGCGGGCGGCAGGCGGAGGCGATCGAGACCTATCACGCCGCCCGCCACCGGATGGTCGCCGAGCTGGGCATGGAGCCCTCGGCGCAGTTGCGCGAGCGGTTCCTGGACATCCTCAACCAGACCCCCCGCCGGCCCGCCCCCGCCCCGGCCACACCCGCCGCCCCCGCCGTCCCTGCCGCCCCCGCCGCGCAGGCCGTCCCTGCCGCGCCGGCCGTCCCCGCTACGCAGGCCGTCCCTGCCGCGGCGACCGTATCTGCCGCGGCGGCCGGGGCGGAGCTGGCCCGCTCCGCCTGAACGGACCCGGCCCCGGCCCCGCTTCACGGCCCCCGGCCCTGGCACCGGCTGCGGAAGGCCGCGCCCCGCCGCTTCGCCCCCTCCCGCCCCGCCCCCTCTCGCCCCGGGGGCCGGGCGAAAGAGGGGGCGGGGCGGTGCGGTGTTTTCAGGCGGTGGTTCCGCCCGGCAGGATGCGGGTGAAGCCGGTGTAGGGGTGCAGGGCCTTGGGCAGCAGGACCGAGCCGTCGCTCTGGTGGCCCTGTTCGAGCAGCGCGGCCAGGGTGCGCCCGATGGGCAGGGCCGAGCCGTTCAGGGTGGCCGCGTAGGTTCTGCCGCCGCCGGGGGTGCGCACGCGGATGCCGGCACGGCGGGCCTGGAAGGTGCCGCAGTCCGAGACGGAGGAGATCTCGCGGAAGGCGTTGCTGCCGGGCAGCCACACCTCGATGTCGTAGGTCATGCGGGCGGCGAAGCCCAGGTCGCCGGCGGGCAGCAGCACGGTGCGGTGGGACAGCTCCAGGCGGCGCAGGCACTCCTCGGCGTGGCCGAGCATGAGCTGGAGCTGTTCGGGGGCCTGCTCGGCGGCGCAGATCCGCACCAGTTCGACCTTCTCGAACTGGTGCAGGCGCAGGATGCCGCGGGTGTCGCGGCCGTAGGAGCCGGCCTCGGCGCGGAAGCAGGGGGTGCGGGCGGTGAAGGCCAGCGGCAGCTCGCCGGCGTCCAGGACCTCGCCGGCGGCCAGGTTGGTCAGCGGCACCTCGGCGGTGGGGATGAGGAACAGTTCGCGCTCGCCCACGCGGGTGGCGAACAGGTCCTCGGCGAACTTGGGAAGCTGCCCGGTGGCGGTCATGGTGGCGCGGTTGACCAGGTAGGGCACCGCGTACTCGGTGTAGCCGTGCTCGCGGGTGTGCAGGTCGAGGAAGAAGTCGGCCAGGGCCCGTTCCAGGCGGGCGCCGGCGCCGCGGGCGGCGCTGAAGCGGGCGCCGGACAGGCGGGCGGCGCGCGCGGCGTCCAGGATGCCCAGCTTCTCGCCGACCTCGGCGTGGTGGTGCTCGGGCGCGGCCGGGGCGGGGGGCGGTCCGCCGCGGCGGACCTCCAGGGCGTCCTGGTCGCTGTCGCCCTCGGGCACCTCGCCGGCGGGCAGGTTGGGGATGGTGTGCAGCAGCGCGCTCAGGGCCCTCTCGGCGTCGTGGGCGGCCTGCTGGGCCTGCTGCACGCGCTCGCGCAGCGCGCGGGCGTGCTCGCGCTCGGCGGGGGTGGGGGCGGTGCGGGTGCGGGCGGCGGCCTTGAGGCGGGCGCGCAGGTCGGCCACCGTGTGCAGGGCCTCGGCGCGCCGGACGCGGGCGGTGTCCAAAGCGTCGGTGTCCAGGCGGAAGCGGCGCCGGGCGAGCTGGTGGCGGGCGCTGTCGCCGGCCTCGATCAGCTCCCGTGCGTCGTGCATGGGGTTCTCCTTACAGCGCGGGGCGGGCCGGCGAGGCGAGGGGGCGAGGACGACGCCGGGGGGCGGGGGAGTGGGCGCCGCGAACGCGCGACAAAAGGGGCAGGGGCGGCGCGGGGTGGTGGGGCGGGCGGGCCGCTCGGCGGGCGCGGGCGCACCGAGCGGCCGCAAGGGCCCTTGCGGGGCACGAGGGGGTGCGGGCCTGTCAGACGGTGGCGCGGCGTTCGCTCATCATGCGGGCCATCTCGCCGATGTTCTCGGCCTCCATCAGTTCGTCGTCGCTGATCTGGACGCCGTACTCCTTGTCCAGCAGCATCGACAGCTCGACCACGGCCAGGGAGTCCAGTTCGGCCTCCTCGCGGGTGGCCTCGGGGGTGATGCGGTCGGGGGAGACCTTGAGCTTGTCGACCAGGATGTCCTTGAGGGTCTCGAACATGGGGGAGGGTTTCCTTTCTGCCGCCGGCACCAGTTGCCGGTCAGTCCACAAGGGGGGTGGTGTCGGGCCAGGTCAAGGTGGCCGCGCCCCAGGACAGGCCGCCGCCGAAGGCGGTCAGCAGCACCCGGTGGCCCGGCTTGAGGGTGCCCTCGGCCGCGGCCATGGCCAGCAGCGTGGGCAGGGAGGCGGCGGCGGTGTTGGCGACCTGGGCGACGTTGGAGAGCTGCCGGGCGGGCTCGAAGGCGAGCTCGTCGGCGACGGCGGCCAGGATGCGGGCGTTGGCCTGGTGGGCGCCGAGCCGGTCCACCTGTGCCAGGCTCCAGCCGGCGGCGTCGACGGCCTGGCGCGAGGCCTGGCTCATGCGGGTGACCGCGTGGCGGAAGGTCTCGCGCCCGTTCATGCGGAAGTAGAACTCGCCCGTGTCGGCCAGCTCGCCCAGCGGGCCCCTGGCGCGCGAGCGCGAGCCGCCGGCGGGCACCTGGATCAGATCGGCCAGGCTGCCGTCGCTGCCCAGGACCGGCGCGCCGACCGCGCCGGGCTCCTCGGCGTGCCCGGCGCGCAGCAGCAGCGCGCCGGCGGCGTCCCCGAACAGCACCACGGTGGCGCGGTCCTCGGGGTCGACCATGGTGGTGAAGGCGTCCGCGCCGATGAGCAGGACCTGCTCGGCGGCGCCGGTGGCGATCATCCCGGCGGCGGTGGACAGCCCGTACAGGAAGCCGGCGCAGGCCGCCGACAGGTCGAAGGCCGGTACGGTGCCCAGGCCCAGGCGGAAGGCGATCTCGGGGGCGGTGGGCGGCACCTGCCGGTCGGGGGTGGTGGTGGCGAGCACGACCACGTCCGCCCGCGCGGTGCCGGCGCTTTCCAGGGCCCGCCGCCCGGCTTCGACGGCCAGGTCGCCGGTGGCGGTGCGGGTGTCGACGACGTGGCGTTCGGACATGCCGGTGCGGGTGCGGATCCAGGCGTCGCTGGTGTCCAGGCGCCGGGCCAGGTCGTCGTTGGTGACCACGTCGGGCGGCAGGTAGCAGCCGGCGCCGGCGATGACGGGGCGTTTCATGCCGTGGCCCGGGAGGTCAGGCGCATGGCCTCGGCGGGCAGGCCCATCTCCTCCAGACGGGCGGTGGCCATCTTCTCGGTCCACTGCTCGGCCATGGCGTAGCGCTGGGCGGGTGTGGTGTCCAGCAGGCGGGTGCCGGGCCAGATCTCGTAGTCGCCGATGCGGTCGGCGTGTGCGTGCATGCCCTGCTGGAAGAGTTCCTCGCGGTGCAGGACGAACTTGCGGTCGTCGATGCTGTCCCACAGCTCCACGCCCGAGCGCAGGATCTCAAGGAGGCGGGGCCGGTAGCCGGGGTTGTCGCGGACGTGGTCGCGCAGGATGGTGTTGGCGACCGTCAGGTGGCGCATCTCGTCGATGGAGGTGCCCCGGGAGATCTCCCCGGTGGCCGGGGACAGCGGGGTCCACTTGCGTTCGCTCAGCTCCGCGGCCGGGGCCAGGACGCCTTCGATGACGATGGCGAAGACCGCCACGCCGCCGTAGAAGTCGCGCTGCTTCTGCACGATGTCCAGGGTGAAGTCGATGACCGGGTCAAGGACCTCGCGGCGGAAGTCGACCGCCATCTCCTCGATGTCGCTCAGCAGGGTTTCCTCGTCCATGCCCAGTTCCACCAGGTGGTTGCGGAACACGCGGGCGTGGCGGGCCTCGTCCAGGAGCTGGGTGGCGTAGAACTCCATCTCCAGCACGCCCGGGGCGATGGCGACATACGGTGCCAGCAGGCGGGTGGCGATCTCCTCCGACAGCCCGCGCAGGCCGAACTCCAGCACGAGGGCCTCGCGCAGCGGGCCCGGCGCGGTCAAGAAGGCGGGCACCTCGGCGTCGGCGTGGTGGCCGCTGACGCCCCGCTCGCGCAGGGTGCCCTGGGCGACCTGGGTGATCCAGTAGGCGAGGTTGCACTCCGTGGGGCCGATGGTCAGCTCCATGGCGCCCTCGAGCATGCCGGGCGCGGCGTCGAAGTCAGCCTCCGGCGCCACGGCGGGCTGCGGTGTACCGGTCATGGCGGGTGGTGCTCCTTTCTGGGCCCGGACCCGCAACAAGGGGGGTGCCCGGGCGGGCGGCCTGATCCATGCGTCGAAACTCACGTGCCGTACGCACCCTCACGGCGTGCGCGGCGGCAACAGGGGGGCGGCGGTTGCGGTTGCGGGGGCGGGCCCCGGCCGGGGCCCGCCACCAGGGGGGGCGGGATCAGCGGGCGGCGGTGGACACCGGCCGCTCCCCGCCCGCCGCCCCGCCCGCACCCGCCCCGGCAGCCGCCCCGGCATCCGGGGCGGTATCCGGGGTGGTGCCGTGCGCGGCAGCGGCAGCGGCAGTGGCGGGGGTGGTGCGGGCGGTGGCGGGCAGGTGCCCCACCGGCTCGGGGTCCACCACGTGGCCCACCGGCTTGGGGTGCGCCAGGCCCAGATCGTCCAGCAGCCGCAGATAACCCTTCTGCCGCACCGGCTCATAGGGCAGGGCGAAGGACTTGGTGAAGTTCCCGAACAGGCCCCGGTCCCCGCTCAGGTGCCAGGGGATGGCCAGCAGCGCCCACTCCGGGCCGATCCACCAGCACCACAGGCCGATCACCGCGGCCTGCGTGATCAGGCTGTGCATCACGTTGTACAGCACGTAGTAGGCCTTGTGGATGGGCCGCCCGCCGCTGCGCTTGAAGGCGACGGCACCGGGGATGTAGCCGATCAGATCGATGTACAGGAACAGGCCGATCCACACCCACCAGCGGATCTCGGAGAAGTGGGCGATGATCAGGCCGGTGGAGACCGCGAAGCCGACGAGGTACTCGGCGCGGTGCACGGCGAACGTCTTGGGCGTCTCGAAGGGGTTGGCCTGGTCCATGACCGCGTCTCTCCTTGGCCGGGCTCAGGCGCTCAGGGCGTCGGCGGGGGTGCCGAGTTCGACCTGGCTGCGCAGTTCGGTGCGCTCGAACAGGCCGGTGACGGCCCAGGCGACGGTCTCCTTGATGACGCGTTCGGCGATCGGGTCGAGGATGCCCTGCAGGCTGGGGATGCCGAAGTCGAAGTCGACCTCGAAGTGGACGGCGACGTCCGCCCCTTGCTGGGTGAAGGACCAGCGGCCGGCGAAGGTGTCGAAGTCGCCGTCCTGCTGCTCGATGTGGATCTGCAGGGCGTCGGTGTCGAAGCGGTCGGACTCGGTCCAGCGCAGCAGGCCGCTGCGGAAGTGCAGCTCCCAGCTCGAGCTGCCCTGCGTCTGGGGCGGCCCGGCGTGCACGGTGGTGGCCTCCACGTGCGGGGCCAGTTCGGGGAAGCGCTCGAAGCGCCCCACGGAGGCGAAGACGGTCTTGGCGTCCTGGCCCAGTACCACGGCGTCCAGTTCCACGTGCCGCATCAGTAGCTACCGCCTTCCGGCATCCTGGCCGAGCCTGCGACCAGGTCGAGGGTTGCTTTGTCAAAGGAGTCGAGCAGGAACTGCACGTCGAGGTCGGTGAGGGTGGCGGGCGGGGTGAAGCGCACCACACAGTTGCCGTTCATCGAGTGGTTGGCGACCACGCCGTGGTTGAACAGCTCGATGAGCAGCTCCCCGGCCAGGCCCGCCTCGGTGAGCTCCACACCGATGAGCAGGCCGCGCCCGCGCACGTCCACGACCAGGTCGGGGATGTTGCGCCGGGCGATCTCGGCGATCGCGGGCAACAGCCGGGCGCCCAGGTCCATCGCCCGGGTCACCAGGCGCTCCTCCTGCACGGCGCGCACCGCACCCTGCACGGCGGCCATCAGCAGCGGCTGCCCGGAGAACGTCGCGGTGTGCACGTACGGGTCCTTGTCGAAGGGCCGGAACGCCGTGCGGGTGGCCACGGCCGCCGAGACGGGCACCACGCCGCCGCCCAGCGCCTTGCCGGCCAGCAGCACGTCGGGCACCACGTTGTCGATGTCGGCGCCCCACCACTCGCCCAGGCGGCCCATGCCGGACTGCACCTCGTCCAGGATGAGGAACCCCTCGTGGGCGCGGACCAGTTCCTCCACGCGCTTGAGGTAGCCCTTGGGCGGGATGACCACGCCGCCCTCGCCCTGCACCGGCTCCAGGATCACGCACACCTCGCCGGGGTGGGCGCGCAGCTGCTCCTCCAGGGCCTCGGCGTCGCCGAAGGGCAGATGGGTGACGTCGGGGAGCAGCGGGCGGAACGGCTTTTGGTAGACCTCCTTGGCGGTGGCCGACAGCGCGCCCAGGGTCTTGCCGTGGTAGCCGCCGCGCATGGACACGGTGCGCTTGAAGCCGTTGGCGCGGGCCAGCTTCAGGCCGGTCTCCACCGCCTCGGCGCCCGAGAGGGCGAAGTGCACCCGGTCCAGGCCCGGCGGCATCACCGACACCAGCGCCTCGGCGGCGCGGGCCACGGTCGGCTCCAGCAGGATGCGGGTGGCCACCGGGTGGGTGCGCAACTGGCGCTCCACGTGCTCCATCACGATGGGGTGGCGGGCGCCCATGATGAACACGCCGTAGCCGCCGGCGTTCAAAAAGCGCTCCCCGTCGCTGGTGGTCAGCCAGTTGCCCTCGGAGTGCACCTCCATGTGGCTGCCGAACAGCTCGGCGAGGGTGGCCCGGCCCTTGCTGAGGTGGGCCCGGTACAGGCCGAGGATCTGCTCCTCGGTGTCGACCCTGATGTCCTGGGTCACGGTCACGGATAACTCCCTGAAGACGGTCCTCGGTTGGAAAATCCCTGTCGAAGGCTGCGCGGGCGCCCAGGCGCCCGGGCGGGGGCGGGCCGGTGTGTCACAGGGCCAGCGGCCCGCCGGCGAAGTAGTCGACCAGCGCCGGCGCGGTGGCGATACGGCCCGGCGGGTGGAAGACGAGCGGGCGTACCGAGGCGGCGAGCTGGGCGTGCTCGCGGTGGCGGATGAAGTCCACCCCGCCCAGCAGCTCCAGGCTCGACTCCGTGGCCCTGGCCAGGGCGTCCTGGGCGGCGTAGCGGGCCACCAGGACCTGCGCCATGGCCTGCTCGCTGTCCAGGTCCCCCTCGCGCACCGCCCGCGCCACGCCCTCGAGCAGGGCGAAGGCGCTCTCGGCGGCGATGACGAGCTGGGCCCGCTCCCCGGCGGTGCCCCGCTCGCGCTCAAGGACCACCTCGGCCAGCGCCGCCGCAGCCCCGGTGTAGCCGGCCGAGATCAGCATCTCGAACCAGATGACGCCGGCGGCCTGCAGGTCGGCCACCCGGTGCGGGTCGTCCTGGGTGGTGCGGATGACCATGTCCTCGGGTACGAACACCTCGCTCAGGCGCACCTCCTCGCTCTCGGAGGCGGCCAGCACGTCGGTGCCCCAGAACGGGTGCACGGTGAGCCCCGGCGCGTCGGCGGGCACCAGCGCAAGCGCCAGCTCGGGGCTGCCGTCGGGGCCGGGCAGCGCGATGCTCGCGGTCAGAAGCTGCATCGAACGCGCCAGGCTGCAGGGCTTCTTGGACCCGTTGAGGCGGTAGCCGCCGGCCACCGCCCGGGCGCTGACCGAGGGCGTGAAGATGTTCTGCTGGCTCTTGCCCTCCGCCCACCCCGAGGCCATCAGGACCTGGTCGGGCACCACCCGGTGCAGCAGGTCCAGCTGCGCCGGCGCCAGCCGCCCGGCGCCCCTGGCCAGCGCGTACAGCATCGACACGGTGAAGTGGTGCATCGTCACCGCGGCCGCCACCGACGGCGAGGCGGCGCCCAGCGCGCGCTGCACGCGCACCGCCTCCACCGCGTCGGCGCCCAACCCGCCGAACTCGGCGGGCACCAGCAGGCTCACCCCGCCGTGGGCGCGGAACAGCCCAAGGGCCGGGCTGCCGGGCGCCTCGCGCCGGGCGAAGGGGATCTCTTGCAGCGCCTTGAGCAGCCCCGGGTGGTAGCGGTCGCAGACCGCGCGCGCGAAGTCGAGGGTACGCACGAGCAGAACACCTCCAAGAACGGATCGGGTCGAACGGGCGCACCGCGGCGCACCAGGGGCAGCGCCCCGCGCCCGGCCGGCGGGTGCCGGGCGCGGGGCGCGCCGGCTGTGTCAGGGACCGAAGACGGCCTCGTGGGGGCTGATGTCGTGGGCGATGGACACGCCCTGGATGTGCGAGGTCTTCAGGATCGGATAGTTGGCCTCGCCGTAGACGCCGCCGGTCAGTCCGGTGCCGCCGTGGCTGGGCAGGTAGGGCAGGAACCCGATGTGCGAGTCGTTGATCTTCAGCAGGCCGCCGTTGACGACGCGCTGCACGAACGCGTTGATCACCCGGGCGGACTTCACCCACAGCGAGTTGCGCAGCCCGTACTCGTTGGTGTTGACGAAGTCGATGAAGCTGTTGAGCAGTTCGTCGTCGTCCTCGCCGCGCTCGGGCACCACGATGGGCAGCAGCGGGAAGAACGTCTCGCTGCGCACGATGTCGTGGGTGCGCGCCCCGGGCAGGCCGTTGACCCGCACCACGGTGGGCTGCAGGAACACCCCGGTCTCCGAGACGGTGCCGTCGACCTCGGTGCGCTTGCCGCCGCAGATCAGCTCGCCGCCGCGCTCCAGGGACTGCTGCAGCAGGGCGAAGAACTTCTCGCTGCGCCGCACCGGGGACAGCAGCACGTCCTCGTCCTCGGGGTAGCCCGGGCGCACCAGCTTGATGCGCTCGCCGACCTCGGCGATGAGCTCCTCGGCGATCTCGGGGTGCACCAGCACGCAGTTGGGCACCATGCAGATCTGCCCGGAGCCGTAGAACGACTCGCAGATCGCCTCCGCGGCCCGCTTGAGGTCCGCGCCCTTCCAGATGACGATGGTGTCGTTGCCGGCCAGCTCCAGGATGGGCTTTTTGCCGTTGGCCACGCAGCTCTCCTGAAAGCGCAGGCCCTCCTCGCTGCCGCCGATGTAGAAGATGTCGTTGACCAGCGGGGAGGCCACCCAGCGGTCCAGGGTCTGCTTGGGGTTGGAGCACACCGCGTTCAGCACCCCCGGAGGCGCGCCGACCTCGTCCAGGAGCGGTCCCACCACGTCGCGCATCAGCCACATCGTGGACAGCGCGATCGAGCGCGGGGCGCGCATCACCACGGCGTTGCCGGCCATCAGCGCCAGCACCGCCAGCGCGGCGGAGGGCGCGGGCGCGTTCTGCGGCGGGTTGAAGGCCACCACGCCGTCGGGCTGGCGGCGCACGATCAGGCGCCGCCCCTGGTGCTCGAACTCGGTGTGCATGCGCTGGCGGTACCAGTACAGGCTTTCCTCGCTGTAGATCTGCTTCATGCAGCTCAGTTCCCAGCGGGCCAGCCGCAGCGGGTGCGCCTCGGCGACCAGGATGTCCAAGAACTCCTGCTCGCGCCGGATCAGCTCCTCGCGGAACAGGGTGCCCAGGCGCATCCTGCGCTCCAGGGGCACCTCGGCCCAGGTGGCCGCCGCCGCGGCGGCGGCCTCGGTGGCCAGGTCGATGGAGGTGTCACTGGCGATCGCGCAGCGGCCCACCACATAGGGGTGCGCGGCCGCCTCGGAGTCGGGGTTCTGCTCCAGTTCCCGTTTCAGGCTGACGCTGGTGAAGACGTCCTCGAGCAGAGACCGAGCGCTGACGGTATAAACCCAGCCATCGCCTTCGACGTCCTTGCCCGCGATATAGAGCTTGTAGCTGCGGAGTTCCTTTTCAGGCATCAAAGGACCTTTCCCACGTCCGAATGTATGGCCCTGCTCACTGCCCACCGGCATTCGATGCTGGCAGTGCCGACTGACCCGCCGCTGATACCCGCCTCGCGGATTACCGCAGCGCCTGCTCGATCCACCGGCCCAGGTCGTCGGCGTCCATCGACTCCAGGTGCACGGCCGCGTCGGCGACCTCCTCGGCCCCGCCGAACTCCAAGAACTTGCGGCGCATCAGCTCCGCGTGGTGGGCGCGGGTGTGCGGGCCGGCCGCCGCCAGCGGGATCATCCGCTGGCGCGAGGCGGTACGCCCGTCCGCCAGGCGCACCGTCACCCGCGCCCCGGTGGCCTTGGCCGCCGAGGCGAACGTGGGCCGCACCGCCCCGGCCGCCTCCTTGGCCAGCTGGGCCACCTCCTCGCCGCCGAAGGCCCGCAGCCAGGGCCCGGCCGCCTCCCCGGCCTGGCGCACCGCCTCCCCGAACGGCGCGTCCGAGGCGAACAGCGCCCTGGTCAGCGCCGGATCGTGCACCAGCCGCACCCGCTCGGCCACCGCCCAGCGCATCCGGTCGTTCAGCAGCGGCGCGGCGAAGTCGTTGACCGTCAGCCCGCCGGTCAGCAGCGCGGTGGCCACCGGATAGGGGGTGTGCAGCACCAGCGCCCCCAGCGGCGAGCCCGGCCCCACCACGTAGGCGGCCGCCTTCTTGCCCGCGAACAGCGTGTACAGCGACGCCTCCACCACGACGTCCTCGATGTCCTCGGCCCGGCACGGCCCCAGCTCGCGGTGCAGCGCCGCCGCGCAGTCCACGGCCGCGTCCACCCCCGGCCCGCCCGGGTGCATCTTGAACGACAGCGTCTCGGTGTGCCAGCGCTCGCCCAGACCGGCGCTGACCGCATCGGGCAGCGGCACACTGGCGAAACGGTCCAGGAAACCGTCGGGGTGCTCCAGGATGTCCGCAGGACCGTGCAGCCCCGCCCGCGCCGCGTCACAGGAGTCCATCGCGGTGCGCACCGGCGTGAAGGTGTTGAACAGCCGCGCGTCACTGGCCAAGAAGGCCCGCATCAGCGGCCAGTTCGGCATCGCGAAGGCCAGCCCGATCGCGCTGCGCCACACCGCGTCGTCGGCGCCCTCGCAGTGCAGGCGCCCGCACACCGCGCCGGCCAGATGGGTGTGCACCGCGCTGTGCCCGCGCAGCGGCCCCAGCGTGGCCGCCGCGGTGATCCGCGCCGCGCACTCGTTGGCCGCCACCACCGCCGCCAGCAGCGCCGGCCCGTCCAGGCGCCGGGCGTAGGCGTAGGCCAGCGGCACCGACACCGTGGAGTTCGACAGGTGGCCGGCGTAGGCGGTGTCGTCCAGGTTCAGCCAGGAGCCGAGCCCGGCCAGCACACACGCCGAGGTGCGCGGGTCGGCCTGCAGCGGCGGCCCGAACCCCTCGATCATCCGCCGGCCCAGCGGATGGGCGATCCCCGCCCGGATGGAGGCCAGCTGCGACAGCAGCTGGCTGGCGGCCAGCGCCCGCACCGGGCCGGGAATGTCCTCAGGTCGCAGCCAGGCCGCCCAGCGGCAGAGCTGGTGGAGTATGGACACGCGTCACTTCCTTCGTCGCAGCGCCCCACACCGGCAGTACGCCCGCCAGCACCTGGACCGTCATGCTGGTCCAGGTGCGCGGCTGCAGCTCGCCGTCGTGCTCGAAGCACAGCGGGCGCCCGTCCAGGCGCTCGACGACCACGCGCCGGCCCCGGCCGTGCACCACGCCCGGGCGGTGGTGCAGCACACCGGCGCGGGCCAGCTCCGGCACGTCGGCCGCGGCCACCTGCGCGCCCACCACACACACGTCGAGCAGCCCGTCGTCCAGCTCGGAGCGGGGCAGGATCAGATACTGGCCGCCGCGGTAGCGCCCGCCGCCGACGTTGGCGAGCACGGTGGCCCCCTCGTGCAGCACCCGCCCGTCGACCGTCACCCGGCCCGGATACGGGCGAAAGCCCACGGCCGCCTGCGGCAGCGCCCGGGCATAGCGCTCCCGCCCGGCCACCGCGATGGACCGGGCGGCCACCAGCCCCTCGGCGATCAGCCCCGAACAGGCCCCCAGCAGCACCAGCGCACCGGTCTCGGTGAGCTGGCCGACATCGATACGGCGCCGCTCGGCCCGCCCCGGCACGGCCCGCAAGGTCGCCTCCAGGGACTCCTGCCAGGGCGCCTTTCCCCACAGCATGCGGTAGTCGGAGTTGCCCGTCCCGGCCGGCACCACGGCCAGCGCCGCCGCCCGCGCCCGCGGCGGTGCGGCCACCAGGGCCTGCACCACCTCGCGCACGGTGCCGTCGCCGCCGACGGCGACCACCAGGTCGGGGCCCTCACCGCCCGCGGCCAGGGCCGCGCGCACCGTGCCCGTGGCATCGCCGCGGTGCGCCGTACGGTGCACCGTGACGCGGGCAAGGCGCGCCCGGCACCGCTCGATGACCTCGTCGACCAGCGGGGTGCGGGCCGTGCCCGCCGTGGGGTTGACGACGACCAGGGCCCGGCGGGGGGCCGGGGATGCCACCAGGGGCATGAGGCGATCTCCCAACTGAACGACCCTGCCGGCCGCGGAAACGGGCGAGAACTGCCAGGGACTGCGAAAGGACTGCGAAAGGACTGCGAAGGACTGCGCAGGGGCTGCGGGCCCTGGCGCGGGGCCCCGCCTCACCGGCCCGGCGCCACCGGCGGGCGCGACAAGAAGGGGGGCGGCAGCGGAGAGGGCAGGATTCGAACCTGCGTGGGTGCACGCACCCGACGGAAGCGAACTCCGGTCCCCGATAAGCCACTCCGGGCACCTCTCCTGAAAAACCAGCACCGGGAAAGCACCGGGCACCCGCCGCCTTTTCCACGAAGGGTGCCGGCCGTTTTTCCGGCCCGGTCACACAGATGATTCTGCCGCCTTCACTGATATACCGCTGACCGCCCGCTGGTTTCTGCCTGGGCCCGGCCCGGCGGCCCTTCCAGCGGCCATATCGGCAGTGCTCTACTTCCCATGAAACCTCGCGCGTTCCCGCCCCGCCGCGGCCCTCGCCAGCCCGCGCGCCCGCCCCTGGGCCGCGCCCGGCCCCGGCGAGACCGCCCCTCCGTTTCGAAGGAATGAGGAAAGGGCCCATGTCCGCGACCACCCTCGCGCAGGACACCGTCCTGCACGCCATCCGCACCCACACCCAGGCCGACAACCCCAGCGCCTTTCTGGCCATGAGCCAGGGCACCGACACCTTCACCGCCCCCGGCCTCGACGGCGTCATCGCCTACCGCCGAACCGGCGCCTACCTGGTGCAGCTCGGCGGCCCCTTCGCCGCCCCCGAGGACTACACCGCCCTGCTGGAGCGCTTCGTGGCCCACGCCCACGGACAGGGCCTGCGCGTGGTGGGCGCCCAGCTCCAGCGCCACGACGCCGAGATCTACGCCCACCACGGCTTCACCGTCAACCAGTTCGGCTCCTCCTGGGTGGTGCACCTGCCCGGCTTCACCCTCAAGGGCGGGCGGTTCATGCGCATGCGCAACAAGATCTCCCGCGCCTTCCGCAACGGCCTGACCGTCACCGAGACCGGCCCCGAGGGCTACCTCGCGGCCAAGGAGGCCATCGACGCCCACTGGCTGCGCTCCAAGGGCGAAGAGGCCCGCCCGCTGGAGTTCCTGGTGGGCCAGCTCGGCGGGCCCGCACAGATCCACCGCCGCCTGTTCGTGGGCACCATCGACGCCCAGCCCGTCGGCTACATCTCCTACTCCCCGGTCTACGGCACCCGCCAGGGCTGGATGCACGACCTCAGCCGCCGCATCCCCGACGCCTCACCGGGCCTGATGGAAGCCATCAACGCCCACGTCATCGAGGTGCTGCGCGCCGAGGGCTGCCAGTGGCTGCACTTCGGCCTCACCCCCTTCACCGGCCTGGACGAGACCGTCGAACTGCCCGGCCACAGCCCCGCCTTCCGGTGGCTGATGCACTTCCTGTGGGACCAGGGCGCGGCCCTCTACCCCGCCCAGAGCCAGCTCGCCTACAAGGAGAAGTGGGCACCTGAGGCGCCCATCCCCGAGTACGTGGCCTTCGAGGGACCCTCGGCCTCCCTGCCGGCGTTCGCCCACATCTTCCGCGCCTGCAACGCCTTCTGAACCCCCCCAACCCTCCACACCCCCCCGGCTCACCGCCCCCCCTTCGCGCCCGTTCACCCCTCCCAGGAGGTACGACCGCCATGACCCGCACCCACCACCCGGACCAGGACCCCGCCCCCCCCCCCCCCGGCACCGCACCGGCGCCCGAGGCGGGCACCGACGCGCTCAAGGAGCAGCTCGTACAGCACCTGATGGCCGTCATCGGCGCCCCCGACGATCCCGCGACCGCCCGCGCCGCCGACCAGACCCTCACCGCCCTGGACGCCCGCCTGCGCGCCGAACACGCCGCGTGAGCCACACCCCCGCACCCCCGCCCCCGCCGTACCCCGCGGCCCCGCCCCGCAGCACCCCGGGGCACGCACCGGGCCGCGTGCGTTCCTCCGGCGCGCCCGGCCCGGGCCCCGACCGGGGCCCGAGCGGGCTCCGGCGCCGGTCCAGGCAGTCATCAGTGCCGCATCAGTGCGCTGGCCGACGCTGACGTGTGCTGTCATCCGGTGCCCTACGCCGCGATACGTCCTGCTCAAGGAGATCCTTCTATGCAGTCTCCGCACATCACTGAGACCCCCACAGGTTCGGTACGCACACTCGACCCCGGCCTGGCGGTCGCCACGGGCCAGGCGAGCAGCAAGGGCGCCTCGGCCACCTTCGCCGAGCTCCTCAAGCGCGTCAAAGCCGAGGGCCTGCTGGACCTCGACCCGCGCTACGACTACCGCAGGCTGGCGCTGAACCTGGCCCTGATCGGGGCCGGCCTGGCCGCCTTCTTCCTCATCGGAGCCTCCTGGTGGCAGATGCCGGTGGCGGTGTGGATGGGCCTGTGCGGCGTGCAGAGCGCCTACATGTGGCACGAGGTCGGCCACAAGGCGATGTTCCGCGACAAGCGCATCGGCACCCTGGTGGCCTACTTCCACGCCAACTTCTTCAGCGGCGTCAGCTACGCCTGGTGGGTCAACCACCACAACCGCCACCACAGCCACCCCAACCACATCAGCCTCGACCCCGACATCGGCCGCCGTACCGCGATCTTCGACATCAAGCAGTACGCCAGCCGCACCCGCACCGGGCGCTTCATCGTCCGCCACCAGCGGGTGCTGTTCTTCGTGCTGCTGGTCCTCGAGGGCTACAAGATGGAGAAGACCACCGTCAAGGAACTCTCCAGGTCCGGCACCAAGCACCGGTGGCTGGAGATCGAGCTGGTGCTGCTGCGCGCCGCGGTCTACCTGACGGCCGTCTTCTGGGTGCTGACCCCGCTGCAGGCGGTGGCCTTCATCCTGGTCCAGCACGCCGCCCTGGGTGTGTACTTCGGTTTGATGTTCGCCCCCAACCACAAGGGGATGGAGGTGCGCGACGGCGAGAAGGAGAGCCTGGACTGGCTGGAGCGCCAGGTCCTCACCTCCCGCAACATCCGCCCCAACTGGTGGATCAACTTCCTCTACGGGGGCCTGAACTACCAGATCGAGCACCACCTGTTCCCCACGATGCCGCAGAAGAACCTGGGCCGGGCCCGGGAGCTGACCCGCGAGTACTGCGCCGAGCGCGGCATCCCCTACCTGGAGGTGGGGTTCTGGGAGTCCTACCGGCAGGTCGCCACCTTCCTGCACGACGTGAGCGCGCCCACCCGCGCGGACAAGCGGCTCAACGCCGCCGCCTGACCCCCTTCGCGCACCGCCGTCCGCCGGGTGCGGACGCGACGGCGGGGCGCTGCGCCTCCGCCCCGGCAGCCGTGCCGGGGCGGACGCGCATAAGGCCCACCCCCGGCCCGCACCCCGCACCCCGCACCCCGCGCCTCGGGCGGCCCGGCCGCCGCCCGCACCGTCTCGGCCCGGTCCGCCGCCCCGCGTCCCCGTGCGCGCCGTTGTTGTCCCCGCCCCGGCGTCCCCGTGTGCGCCGTTGTTGTCCCCGCCCCGGCGTTCCCGCGTGTTGTGCGCAGCGCCGCGGTCTTCCGTACGCCCGTTGATGCCAAGGAGACACGAGCACCATGACAGTCCAGACGGCGCCGCAGGCACCCGCTGCTGCGGCGCCCTCCGTCGGTGAGCGGCTCGACCGTATGCCGATCACCTCCACGCACCGCACGCTGACCGCCGTCGTCGGCATCGGCCTGCTGTTCGACACCTTCGAGAACAACCTCGCCGGCACCATCTCGCAGGTGCTGCAGGAGGACTTCGCGTTCAACGGCACCACCCTCAAACTCGTGCTGGCCTCCGCGTTCGTGGGCCAGTTCTTCGGCTCGCTGCTGCTGGGCCGGGTCGCCGACCGCTACGGGCGCCGCCGCGCCTTTTTGATCAACCTGGCGCTGTACTCGGGTTTCTCGCTGCTGGGCGCGTTCTCCCCCAACGCCGCCTTCCTGATCGTCACCCGTTTCTTCGCCGGGGTGGGCATCGGCGCCGAGCAGTCCCTCTCGGACTGCTACCTGGCCGACGTGCTGCCCGCCAAGCAGCGCGGCCGCTACACCGCCTGGGCCTACACGCTGGCCTTCTGCGGGGTGCCCGCGGTCGGGTTCGCCGCGCTGTGGCTGGTGCCGCTGTCCCCGCTGGGCATCGACGGCTGGCGCTGGCTGTTCGTGATGGGCGCGCTGGGCTCGGCGGTGGTGTGGGTGCTGCGGCGCGGGCTGATCGAGTCGCCGCGCTGGCTGGCCGCGCGCGGCCGCCAGGAGGAGGCCGAGGCGATCGTGGAGCGCATGGAGGCCACGCTGCCGGCCGCCGCGCGCACCCCGCGGCCCTACCCGGCCGGGCCCGCACCGGCGCGGGCAGAGGACGCCCCCGCCGCGGGGTGGCGGGAGCCGGTGGCGAAGGCGGCCGGGCAGCCGGGGATCGGGGTGGTCTTCCAGGCCCGCTTCCGGCGCCGTACCACCATGCTGTGGCTGTTCACCACCTTGTCGGTGGTGGGCTACTACGGCTTCGGCGCGCTGGCCCCGCAGATCCTGGCGGCCAAGGGCTACGACGTGGTCACCGGGCTGGGCTTCACCGCGGTGTCGTTCCTGGGCTATCCGCTGGGCTCGCTGCTGACCGTGCCGGTGATGGACCGGGTGGAGCGCAAGCAGCTGGTGGCGCTGTCGGCGTCGGTGATGGCCCTGTCCGGCCTGGGCTTCGCCTACGCGGGCTCGGCCGGGTGGATCGTGTTCTTCGGCATCGCCTACACCCTGGTCAGCAACGTCTTCTCCACCGTCTCGCACGTCTTTCTGGCCGAGCAGTACCCCACGGCGATCCGCGCGGCGGCCACCGGCCTTGCCTACTCGCTGTCCAAACTCAGCGCCGCGGCGCTGCCGTTCGTGCTGCTGCCGGTCCTGGACGGGCACGGGCCGGGCACCATGTTCGCCGTCATCGCCTCGGCCATGGCTGTGCTGGTGGTGGCCGTCCTGGTGCTGGGCGGGCGTACCACGGGCCGGCCCGTGGACCAGGACTGACACACCCCCCGCGTGCCCCCGGGGCCGGTGCGCCGGCCGCGGGGGGCGCGGCGGGCTGCCGTCGTACGCCGTCGGGCCGCGGGCAGGCGGCACACGAAGCCGCGGCCGAAAGGGCCCACAGAAAAAGCGCACAGAAAAAGGGCACAGAAAAGAGGGCCCGCAGAAGAAAGGGCCCACAGAAAAAAGGGGGGCGGGGGGGGCCGGACCCGTGAAGAGGGTCCGGTCCCGCCCGCTGTCCGCACGCTAGCCGGGCACGACCTCGGTCTGCTCCACGGCCAGGTAGGCCGCGAGCTGGGTGAGCGTGGAGTGCTCCAGGGCCACGATCGGGTCAAGGACAAGCCCGAACTTCTCCTCGATGTCGCCGAACAGGCCCAGCGCCGCGACGGAGTCCAGCCCGTACTCGGCGTACGGGACGTCGGGGCTGAGCTGTGCTACCGGCACGGACACGTGGGTGCCCAGCCTCTGTGCGAGCCAGCCGAGGATCTCGCCCTCGGACATGACCGGCTCCCTAACCGCCATGTGCAGCTCCTTACGTGTTCCGTCGGCACGGTGCCTACACCCCCCATCGTGCTCCTGGGCACTCAACGCCGACTTGACCCGCCGCCCCGCCCCGCCGCCTGCGGGCGGTGCCCTGGCCCGTTCTCGAGCGGCTCTTGAGCCGTTCTTGCCATCGTCTGCAGTGCCCCGCTCCCTATTCTTGTGCCCGCCCGGCGGGCCCCTTGCCGACGAAGGAGCACCGCAACCGATGAGCCCAGTGCAGGAACAGACCCCCGCCGTGGCCGGCGCGCAGGCGTTCAAGGACGCGATGGCGCTGCTGGCCGCCCCCGTCTCCGTCATCACCACCGTGGACGCCGCCGGCAGGCGCTGGGGCTTCACCGCCAGCTCGGTGTCCTCGGTCTCGCTGGAGCCGCCCCTGGTCATGGTGGGCATCGCGCTCACCTCGAGCTGCCATACGCCGATGTCCCAGGCGGAGGAGTTCGTCATCAACGTCCTGGACGAGCGCCACCGGGAGGTGGCCCGGCGCTTCGCCGCGCGCGGCGTGGACCGGTTCGCCGGCAGCGGCTTCGGTGCCTGGCCGGGCCGGGAGGGCCTGCCGCACCTGCCCGACGCCAAGGTGCTGCTGCGCTGCCGCACCGTGGACGTGATCCGGGCCGGCGACCACGACCTGCTGCTCGGCACCCCGCTGGAGATCCGCACCGGCAGCGCCGCCGCGCCGCCGCTGCTGTGGTACCGGCGCGACTTCCACACCCCGGCACCCGCCGCCGCCCCTGCCTGAGCGCCCGGTGCGGGCGCGGTGCCCGAGCCGGGCGCCACCGCGCCTTGTGCGGCATTCAAGTGACAGTCCACCACTTCTCCGGCCCGTGCGAGGAGAGTGAAAAAGCACCCACCGTGCACGGGAAACACAGAGGCAGGCGGCGACGGCGCGGAGCGGGCCGGATGCGGCGACACCGCTCACCCGCCCCGCCCCGCACCAGCGGCCTCCTCGACAGCGGCTTCCCCGCGCCCACCGCGATCCGGCCGGGCGCGGGGAGCCGCACGAACCCCCGGCACAGCGGCGCCCGCTGCGGCCCGCCGCACGGGAACGCGCCCGCGGCCCCTGGACGAAGGGAGCACCAGGTGAACGGTGAGCAGGAGTACGGCCGGCTGTTCCGCCACATCCCGCCCACGGCCCCGCCCCTGCGGCTGGCCGGCGCGGATGACGACGCCCTGGTCGAGGCCGAGCCCCACATCGTGCGCGGCATCGACTGACCCCGGCGCCCTGCCCGCCCCCCGCGATGCTCCCGGCGCCGTCCGCGCCGCGCGCCCCTGTCACCCGCCCCCGGCCCCCCCCCCGGGGGCGGAGCGGGCGGGGGGGGCCCCCGGCGGCCCCCCCCCCGGGGGGGGGGGGGGGCGGGGGGGG